>CAYGNB010000136.1:0-5375 GCA_964351135.1 uncultured Rhodobacterales bacterium
TTGACGCGGACGGTGGGCCAGTTCAGCCGCGCGGCGACCTGTTCGATATGAGTCGACTTGCCGGTGCCGTGATAGCCCTGGATCATCACCCGGCGGTTATGGGTAAAGCCGGCCAGGATCGCCAGCGTGGTATCGGGGTCGAATTTATAGGTCGGGTCGAGATCGGGAACCCGTTCGGAGCCGTCGGCGAATCCACGCACCACCATATCGCTGTCGATGCCGAACACGTCACGGACGTGGATATCTTCGGTGGGTTTCGCGTTGATGTCCATTGCGCCGTCGGCCATGCGTGTCATCCTTCATCCGAGCCAGCCCGGCCCGCTGGCCGAAGCCCGCTCGTGATGCACCAGACGGGAACCGAGGGCAAGGGGAATGGGCGGCGCGGCCGCGATCCGCTCAGAGCCGGATGACCGAGATCAGCCGCCCGTAATCCGCTTCGCCCGCATGTGTGGTGCGGCGGTAGGAATAAAACCGGTCGGGGTCGTCATAGGTGCAATGCCGCGTCCATTCGGCCTGACCGATCCCGGCACGGCGCAGGCGATGCAGGCCATAGCCGGGCAGGTCGAACAGCAGCCGGTCGCCGTTGCCGTTGGCAAAGAACCGGGCGTTGTCCGCATCTTCGGCCATGAAATCGTCGAGAAACTCGGGGCCGACCTCATAGGCGCGTTGGCTGATCGAGGGGCCGATCACCGCCGTTGTGGCGGCGCGGCTGGCGCCCAGGGTTTCCATGGCGTCCAGCGTCGCATCGAGCACCCCGTCCAGCGCGCCGCGCCAACCGGCATGGGCGGCCCCGACGACACCGGCCTGCGCGTCGGCGAACAGGACCGGCTGGCAGTCGGCGGTCAGCACCGCCAGTGCCAGCCCCGGCCGGTCGGTCACCAACGCGTCCGCGCGGGGTTTCTCGGCCAGCGGTCCGGTTACGGTCACCACATCGGCCGAATGGACCTGATGGACCGAGATCAGCGCGTCGGGCGCAACCCCCATCGCGTCGGCAACGCGGCTGCGGTTCAGGGTGACCGCCTCGCGCTGGTCCGACGATCCGGGGCCGCAGTTCAGCCCGGAAAAGACGCCCGACGAGGCACCGCCGCGCCGGGTAAAGAACCCGTGCCGGATCGGCGCGAGACTTTCGGAGGTGAGGATCTCAAGCGTCATGGCGCGGGCATCGGTTCCAATCCGGGCAGGGGCGCGGCCCCTCTTGGATAAAGGCCCAGCACCTTGAACAGGTTTCCCATTTCGTCGGGATGCGTCAACCGCCGATGCGCAGCGACGAGATCGTCCAGCGCCGCGCCGGAAAGCCCGCCCGCCAGTGATTGCGCACGGGCAGTGATGCCCAGGCATTCGAGAAAAACTCCCTGCGATGTCAAATGACTGACGGCGCAAGCTGATGTGATCGCCGCCGCCGCCAGCGGTTCGAAATCGACATGCGCGGTCAGATCGGCACTGCCCGGCGCGTCCAGTGGATCGGCAAACCGGTGTTTGCGAAGTGCCTGCAATGTATCACCGCGCGAGCGCCAGCCGCCGTAATCGACGATCAGCGCCGCGCCGCCATGCCCGGCGATTCGTGTGGCGATCTCGCCCGCCATTGGCGCGGCTGCGGGGCAGATTTCCACCACATCGCCGTCACTCGTATCTGCCAGCCGGTGCGTCAGCCCGGGCTGCGGCGCTGGATCGGTGAGGCCGAACACCAGCCGTTCCCCATCCAGAGCGACCCGCTTTTCCCGCCAGCCGTCGCCATCGCGTACGAACTGACGAATCGGCAGGGCATCGAAGAACTCGTTGGCGACGAGGAACAGGGGCGCGTCCGGCAGTTGGTCCAGCCGGTCGAGCCAGCGCGGGTTGTGGTCCGCCAGCCGTTCGGCCTGAGCCGCGCGCAGGGTGGGTGAGGCCTCGATCAGCGTCACCTGCGCCGCCTCGGCAAAGCCGGGTACCGCGCGGGTGGCGCGCAGGATGTCGGCCATCAGCGTGCCGCGCCCAGGGCCGGGTTCGGCCAGCGTGAACGGTGCCGGGCGGCCTTGGTCGAGCCACGCTTGCGCCAGCGCCAGCCCCAGCATTTCGCCGAAGATCTGGCTGATCTCGGGCGCGGTGGTAAAATCGCCCGCCGCGCCCAGCGGGTCGCGGGTGGCGTAATAGCCGTGTTCGGGATGCAGCAGGCAGTCGGCCATGTACTCCGCGACGGTGATCGGGCCGGTTTCGCGAATCCGCGCGGCGATCAGATCGTGCAGAGTCATGGCCGCGTCCTGCGCGCCCGCATGATTAGCCACAGTCCCAGTGCGATCATCGGCAGGGACAGGCACTGGCCCATGGTCAGGCCCCATCCGTTCACATGAAGAGCGAGACCTAAAGGATTGCCCTGAGAGACAAATTGAGCGTCCGGCTGACGTACGAATTCAACCATGAAACGCGCCAGCCCGTAGCCAGCGAAGAACGTGCCGCTGACGAGGCCGGGCCGTTTCAGCGCCCCGCGCCGCCAGACCAGGATCAGCAGAACGCCCCCCAGCAGCAACCCTTCCAGCGCCGCCTCGTAAAGCTGCGAGGGATGCCGGGCACACAGGCCGGCGGCCATATCGGCGCAGTTTTGTGCCTCGGGGCCGGGAAAGATCACGCCCCAGGGCAAGGTCGTGGGGCGTCCCCACAGTTCGGCATTGACGAAATTGGCCAGCCGTCCCAGCAGCAGCCCGGGCGGCACCGCATGGGTGACCAGATCGGCCAGGTTCAGGGCGGCGATGCCATGTCGCCGCGCATAGATCCAGACGGCCAGAATCACGCCCAGCAACCCGCCGTGAAAGCTCATTCCGCCCTGCCAGACCATCAGGATTTCGGCGGGATGCGTCAGGTAATAGGCGGGCTGATAGAACAGCACGAAGCCGAGCCGCCCGCCGAGGATCACGCCGAGGATGATCCAGGTCAGAAGGTCCTCGAGCTGCGCGGCTGTCATCGGGGGTGTATTGGCGGGCCACAGCGCGGGGCGCCGCAACGCCGCAACTGCCAGCCGCCAGCCGATCAGGATACCGACGATATAGGCCAGCGCGTACCAGCGCAGCGCGAACTCCATCCCGAACAAGCTGATCGAGAACAGTTCGGGTGATAGTTCGGGGAAACGGATGGCAGCCTGCATGAGCGGCTCTTGCCCTTGCGGGCCATTCAAAGTCAACCGGCCAAAACCAACCTTGCCGACCGCGCCGCCGCCACCCATATAGGGAGCGACGCGACACGGGAGAAAGACATGCAGACCCGCAACAAGATCTTCGACGATATCTCGCAACTGATGACCAACGCCATGGGTGTGGCGCAGGGCGCGCGGGACGAGGCGGAAACCGCGATGAAATCGATGATCGACCGCTGGCTGGCCGATCGCGATCTCGTCACCCGCGAAGAATTCGACGCCGTGCGCGCAATGGCCGTCAAGGCGCGCGAGGAAAACGATGCGCTGGCGGCGCGCGTCGCCGCGCTGGAAGAGGCGTTGAGCAAGAAGGGCTGAGGCCCGGACAGCATCTGCCCGTTTCGAGGGCAGCAATTCGCACATTTCCCGAACCGCGCCGATATTTCGGCGCGGTTCTTTACTTATACACAATTTATTGAGGCTCCCCCCAAAATAGGGGGTTGCCAGACATGAGCCTCGCGGCGCACCATATCTGGTATGGGACCGGGGGATCGCCCCGGCCTGTTGAGCAGGCAGCTAGCGCTTGGGGAGCTGCCATCCCGATGCGCTAAAGCTGAAACAAGCGAGGTGGCATCATGGCACTTTCCGAGCAGTACCTGGAAGACGACATTCACCCCATCGACATCGTCGAACATCTGGCCGAGAACCACGACTGGGATTTCGACCGGCTGGGCGAGGACCAGATCGCGATGGCGGTCGAAGGCCAGTGGCGGACCTATTCCCTGACGCTGGCATGGTCGGGCTATGACGAAACCCTGCGCCTTGTCTGCACCTTCGAACTGGAACCGCCGGAGGATCAGCTCCCGCGGGTCTACGAACTGATCAACCTGATCAACGACCAGTGCTGGACCGGTGCCTTTACCTACTGGAAGGACCAGAAGCTGATGGTCTGGCGCTACGGGCTCGCGCTGTCGGGCGGGCAGGTGGCCGGACCCGATCAGATCGACCGGATGATCGCCGCCGCCGTGGGCGGAGCGGAACGCTACTACCCGGCGATTCAGCTGATGGTCTGGGGGGACCGGACCCCGAAGGAGGCGATGCAGGTCGCCATTGCAGAGGCTTACGGGCGCGCGTAAACCCTTGCCCTGAACCGATACGGGGAGGGGCAATCATGGACATGTCGCGAGTCGCGGATCGCGGGCTGGTGCTCTTGGGATGCGGCAAGATGGGCTCGGCGATGCTGGCCGGGTGGCTGGACGGCGGGCTGCCCGCCTCGTCGGTCTGGGTGATCGACCCGGCGCCATCGGACTGGCTGCGCGCGCAGGGTGTTCACCTGAATATGGATCTGCCCGCGCGGCCCGCGATTGTCCTGGTGGCGGTGAAGCCGCAGATGATGGGGGCGGCGTTGCCCGCGATTCAGGCGCTGGGTTCGGGCGACACCCTGTTCGTTTCGGTTGCCGCCGGCACCACCATCGCCACGTTCGAAGAGGTGCTGGGCGCCGATACCCCGGTGATTCGCGCCATGCCCAACACGCCGGCCGCCATCGGGCGCGGCATCACCGCGCTGATTGGCAATGCGCAGGCAGATGCCGCGGATATGGATCTGGCCGAAACCCTGCTGTCTGCGGTCGGGCAAACCGTGCGGCTGGACAGCGAAAGCCAGATGGATGCGGTGACCGGCGTCAGCGGCTCAGGTCCGGCTTATGTGTTCCACCTGATCGAAACGCTGGCGGCGGCAGGCGCGGCGCAGGGGCTGGACCCGGATCTGGCGATGCGGCTGGCCAAGGCAACCGTGGCCGGAGCCGGGGCGTTGGCCGAGGCGGCGGACGAAGACCCCGCGCAGTTGCGGATCAACGTCACCAGCCCCAACGGCACCACGCAGGCCGCGCTCGAGGTGCTGATGGACGAAGATACCGGGTTCCCGCCCTTGCTGAACCGCGCGGTGGCGGCAGCGACCCGGCGCAGCGAGGAACTGTCCCGTGGATGAGATCGGGTTCGACGATTTTCTCAAGGTCGATATCCGGGTGGGCGAGGTGGTCCGCGCCGAGCCCTATCCCGAGGCCCGCAAGCCCGCGATCAAGCTCTGGATCGATTTTGGCGCGGAACTGGGCGAGAAGAAATCCTCGGCCCAGATCACCGCGCATTACACGCCTGACGATCTGATCGGCAAACAGGTGCTGGCGGTGGTGAATTTTCCGCCGCGCCAGATCGGGCGGTTCATGTCCGAGGTGCTGGTGCTGGGCCTGCCCGACGACGGGGGCGAGATCGTGCTGAT
>CAYGNB010000136.1:5475-7946 GCA_964351135.1 uncultured Rhodobacterales bacterium
GGCCGGGGTGGCGGTGACCAATACGCCCGGCGCGGTGACCGATGCGACCGCCGATATCGCCATGACGCTGATGCTGATGACCGCCCGGCGCGCGGGTGAGGGCGAGCGGCTGGTGCGCGCGGGCCGCTGGGAGGGCTGGCATCCGACCCAGATGCTGGGTTTGCACCTGACCGGCAAGACGGTGGGCATCCTCGGCATGGGGCGGATCGGTCAGGCCATCGCCCGGCGCTGCCATTTCGGGTTCGGCATGGCGGTGCAATACGTGGCCCGCAGCGACAAGGATCTGGATTTCCCGGCCACACGCGCCGGAGACGCCGCCGCGCTGGCTGCGGCGGTCGATGTGCTGGTGGTGGCGGTGCCGGGCGGGACCGAGACCCATCATCTGGTGAATCGCGATGTTCTCGCGGCCATGCGCTCGTCTGCCATACTCGTGAATATTTCGCGGGGTGACGTGGTGGACGAGGCCGCACTGATCGCGGCGCTACACGCGGGGGCCATCGCCGGGGCGGGGCTGGATGTCTACGAATTCGAACCGAAGGTTCCGGCGGCGCTGATCGCGATGGAGAATGTCACCCTGCTGCCGCATCTGGGCACGGCGGCCGAAGAGGTGCGGACCGGGATGGGCATGATGGCGCTGGACAACCTGGCGGCTTTTGCAGCGGGCGCGCACCTGCCGAACCCGGTGTAGCGGGGGCCGCAGTCAGGACCCTGTAGGCCGGTCGCCGGTCGCTTCGCGCCAGTGGCGGCGGCAGAGCGAGACATAGGTTTCATTGCCGCCGATCTGCACCTGGGCGCCCGAGGTGATGATATTGCCGGCCTCGTCCTGCCGAATCACCATCGTCGCCTTGCGGCCGCATTTGCAGATCGTGCGCACCTCGCGCATCTCGTCGGCCAGCGCCAGCAGCGCGGCGGATCCCGGAAACAACTCGCCCCGGAAATCGACCCGCAGACCATAGGCCAGCACTGGCAGGTTCAGGTCGTCCACCACCCGCGCCAGTTGCCAGACCTGGTCCGGTTCGAGAAACTGCGCCTCGTCCACGAACACGCAGGCCACCGGCCCCTGATCCAGCCGCTGGACGATGCGTGCGAACAGGTCGTCGCCCGGCGCGAAGATGTCCGCCTCAGCGCCGATGCCGATGCGCGACGCGATCCGCCCCTGACCGGCGCGCCCGTCTATGGCGGCGGTCAGCAGGTAGGTCTGCATCCCGTTTTCGCGGTAATTGTGTGATGCCTGCAACAGAACTGTCGTCTTTCCGGCATTCATCGTGGAGTAATTGAAGAACAGCTTGGCCATGGCCCGGGTCTAGGGTCTGATGCCCGGGTGGGCAAGCTGATGCTCCAATAACGCCACCGCCGCGAATGTCACAGTCCGGAGCGAATGGCTCCTGGGGGTTGGACGGTCGTGACACCGCGGCGATGACGCCGGAGGGCCGGTTTATGGCCTTTCAGCCACTGTTGGCCCCATTCCGTACCGGGAGAGAAACTATCCGGCCACTCGTTACCGAACCTCTGTCGTTTAATCGATGTGATTGATATGGTCGCAAAACTGGTTAAAATCAGCGGGAAAAGAGCCGTGACTTTCCCCGAAAACGGGATGCGGGCAGATAGACAGGACAAATACAATGGCCGATGTCGGGACCTACCTGAAGAAACACACGGAGGCATTGGTCAAGGACGTCGGTATCGAAGCTGCCTGCCAGATCACCGGTAAGTCCAAGGCGACACTGGGCCGGTACTATTCGGACAATGACGAACATTCCGACCGGTTCATGCCCATCGACGCCGCGGCGCGGCTCGAGGCTGTGGCAACCTACCCGCATGTGACCAGTGCGCTGGCGGACCTCAAGAATATCACGCTGTCATGGGATGACCGGTCACCCAACGCCGAACGCGAGGGTGGGGTGAACGCGGATGTGATCGCGCTCAGCCAGCGGTTTGCGATGCTGATGACCGAGTATCAGCAGGCGATAGAGGATGGGATCATCACCATCAACGAGGCCAAGCGGCTGCTCAAGGAAACCGTGCTGCTGCAACAGGTGCTGATCGACATGAAACTGCACCTGGAAGAGGAATGCGTCTGACCCGGACCGGCGTCGCGGCCCGTTCTCAGATCCGGCGGCGCACCAGCACCGAGCCGACCGAGTAGCCCGCGCCGAAGGAACAGATCAGGCCCAGGTCGCCGTCCTCGAGATCGTCGGAATGTTTTGAAAACGCGATGATCGATCCGGCGGACGAGGTATTGGCATAATCCTGCAGGATATTGGGCTGTTCACCCGGTTCGGGGTCGCGTCCCAGCACCTTGCGGCCGATGAAATCGTTCATCGTCTTGTTGGCCTGATGCAGCCACAGCCGTTTCAGGTCTGTTTCAGCCACCCCCGCGCCTGTCATGTGGTCGGCGATATGACGGCTGACCATGGGCAGCACTTCCTTGAACACCTTGCGGCCGTTCTGCATGAACTGCATGTCCCGGC
>CAYGNB010000137.1:0-7917 GCA_964351135.1 uncultured Rhodobacterales bacterium
ATCACCGGCATCAAGGTCAATCACCAGATCCTCGGCGAGGGCGAGGTGGTGCAGGCGGTGCAGACCCAGATGCAGACCAAGCGGAACCTCTATGACGGTTATGTCAACGACTCCGACCTGATCGGCACCCATTCGCGGCTGCAGTTGGCCTATAACCTGACCGAACAGATGGCAGGCGATTGGGCGGCGACAACGTCGCCGACGCTGGATCTGGACGATTTCATGGGGATTCAGTTCACCACCGGCCCGGACGGTAACCTCTATCAGCTGCCGGATCAGCAATTCGCCAACCTCTACTGGTTCCGCAAGGACTGGTTCGACCGCGAGGATCTGAAGGCCGCCTTCAAGGAGAAGTATGGCTATGATCTCGGCGTGCCGGTGAACTGGTCGGCCTATGAGGACATCGCCGAATTCTTCAGCGAGGACGTGAAGGAAGTCGACGGCACCACGATCTACGGCCACATGGACTATGGCAAGCGCGCGCCCGACCTCGGCTGGCGTATGACCGATGCCTGGCTGTCGATGGCGGGCGCGGGCGACAAGGGGGAACCCAACGGCGTTCCGGTGGATGAATGGGGTATCCGCATGGAGGCCGGCACCTGCAACCCGGTCGGCGCGTCGGTATCGCGCGGCGGGGCGGCCAATGGCCCGGCAGCGGTGTACGCGATCCGCAAATGGGACGAATGGCTGCGGAAATATGCGCCTCCCGGTGCGGCCAGCTATGACTTCTACCAGTCATTGCCGGCGCTGAGCCAGGGCAACGTGGCGCAGCAGATCTTCTGGTACACGGCCTTTACCGCCGACATGGTGGCGCCGAAATCCGCGGGCAACAACACCGTGGATGACGATGGCAATCCGCTGTGGCGCATGGCGCCCAGCCCGCACGGGCCGTATTGGGAAGAGGGCCAGAAGGTCGGGTATCAGGATGTGGGGTCCTGGACCTTCCTGAAATCCACCCCGACCGACCGGGCACAGGCGGCCTGGCTCTATGCCCAGTTCGTCACCTCCAAGACGGTGGACACCAAGAAGAGCCATGTGGGTCTGACCTTTGCCCGCGACAGCACCGTGCGGCACGAGAGTTTCTCTGAACGTGCGCCCAAGCTGGGCGGTCTGGTGGAATTCTACCGCTCGCCCGACCGGGTGGCGTGGTCGCCCACGGGCATCAACGTGCCGGACTATCCCAAGCTGGCCCAGATCTGGTGGCAGCAGATCGGCGACGTGAACTCGGGTGCGTTCACACCGCAAGAGGCGATGGACCGTCTCGCGCAGGAAATGGACACCGTGATGGGCCGGATGCAGGCCGCCGACGAACAGGCCAATGTCTACGGCGGTTGCGGTCCGCGCCTGAACCCGGAAAGCGATCCGGCGGAATGGCTGTCCAAGCCGGGCGCCCCCAAGGCCAAGCTGGACAACGAGAAGCCGCAGGGCGTCACCGTCAACTATGACGAGCTCGTTGCCCGCTGGGCCGAAAACTGATCCCGCCGGGATCGTGACGCCGCACCGGGGCGCCAGCGCGCGCCCCGGTCGCACCTGACAACGACGGACGGATGCAGGCTCCGGACCCAAGGAAAAGCGATGACGCTTGAACTGAGAAATGTGACCAAGCGCGTCGGCGCCGAGTTGCACATCCACGAAACCTCGATGCTGCTGGAGCCGGGCGGATTCAACATCCTGCTGGGCGCGACCAATGCGGGCAAGAGTACGCTGATCAAGCTGATGGCCGGGTTGGAAAAGCCGACCGCGGGGCAGGTGATCGTCGACGGGCAGGATGTCACGGGTCTGTCACCACAGAAACGCCAGATCTCGCTGGTGCATCAGTTTTTCGTCAACTATCCGCATCTGTCGGTGTTCGACAACATCGCCTCGCCGCTGCGGGTGGGGGGGATTCCGAAATCGGAAATCGCGGGCCGTGTCGAACAGGCCGCCGACATCCTGCAGCTGCGCCCGATGCTGGGCCGCCGGCCGCAGGAATTGTCGGGGGGGCAGCAGCAGCGCTGCGCACTCGCCCGCGCCATCGTCAAGGAAAGCCGCGCCATCTTTCTCGACGAGCCGCTGGCCAATCTCGATTACAAGCTGCGCGAGGAATTGCGCGAACAGCTGCCCGAGCTTCTCGCCCGGCGCGGTACGGTGGTGGTCTATGCGACGTCCGAGCCGATCGAGGCGCTGCTGCTGGGTGGCCGGACTGCACTGTTGCACGAAGGCCGCGTGACCCAGTTCGGCCCCACCGCCGAGATCTATCGTGCCCCGGCCAACCTGAGGTCGGCGGCTGTGTTTTCGGACCCGCCAATCAACCTCGCACCGGTTGTCAAACAGGGCGGCCGGATCCTGCTGGGCGATCTCGACTGGCCGGCCGAGGGCGAGGCGGCGGGCCTGGCCGATGGCGACTATACGCTGGGTGTGCGCCCTCACCACATCACCCCGGTACGGCCCGATGCGCCATCCGTGCAGATGACAGGCATGGTCCGGATCACCGAACTCAGCGGATCGGAAAGCGTGGCGCATTTCGAACTGGGCGGGCGTAGCTGGGTGTCGGTGGCGTCGGGCATTCACCCGTACCGCGTCGGCAGCGCCCATGATTTCCACCTGGTTCCGGGCGAATGTTTCTATTTCGGCCATGACGGGGCGCTGGCGGCAAGGGGGAACGCCCATGGCTAAGATCACGCTGGAAAAGCTGCGCCACAGCTATCTGCCGAACCCGGCGGGCGCGCAGGATTATGCGCTCAAGGAAATCGACCTCGATTGGACCGATGGCGGTGCCTATGCGCTGCTGGGGCCGTCGGGCTGCGGCAAATCCACCCTGCTGAACATCATCTCGGGGCTGCTGACCCCGTCCGAGGGGCGGGTGCTGTTCGATGACCGCGATGTGACCGGGTTGCCGCCGGACCAGCGCAATATCGCGCAGGTGTTCCAGTTCCCGGTGATCTACGACACCATGAGCGTTTACGACAATCTGGCCTTTCCGCTGCGCAACCGGGGCGTCGACGCGGCGCGGGTCGATGCCCGCGTCCACGAAATCGCGACGATGCTGGAGCTCGAAAACCAGTTGCAGGTCCGCGCCGCGAACCTGACGCCGGACAGCAAACAGAAGATCTCGATGGGGCGCGGGCTGGTACGCGACGACGTGAATGTGATCATGTTCGACGAGCCACTGACTGTGATCGACCCGGCGCTGAAATGGAAACTGCGCTCCAAGCTCAAGGAGTTGCACCAGAAAATTGCGGTGACCATGATCTATGTCACCCATGACCAGACCGAGGCGCTGACCTTTGCCGATCAGGTGGTGGTGATGCAGGACGGGGTGATCGTGCAGATCGGCACGCCGGTCGAGCTGTTCGACCGGCCGCAGCACACGTTTGTCGGCCATTTCATCGGGTCGCCGGGCATGAATATCCTGCCCTGCGAGATCGCGGAGGGCGGCGCCCGGTTCGAGGGCCACGCCGTCGCGCTGGAAGGTCCGGTGACCCGGACCGGGGCCCTGACCGAGATCGGCGTACGCCCCGAACATGTGCGGCTGACCGATGACGGCATCCCGGCGGTGGTGCACAAGGCTGCGGATCTGGGCCGGCACATGGTGGTCGAGGCCCGTGTGGGCGACCGGGTGGTCAATGCCATTACCGATGGCGCCGCGCCCGCGCAGGGGGCGCAGGTTCATCTGGCCTTCGACCCCGCGCAGACCCGCGTCTATGCGGATGGATGGATCGCGACGGAGGTGGCGCGATGAAGACGGAAAACCAACGCGGCTGGCTGTTCGTGCTGCCGGTGCTGGTGCTGGTGGCGTTCAACGCGCTGGTGCCGCTGATGACAGTGGTGAACTATTCGTTGCAGGAAACATTCGGCGACAACCTGTTCTTCTGGCACGGGGTCGGCTGGTTCCAGGATGTTCTGCGGTCCGAACGCTTTCACGCGGCGCTGGGCCGGCAGGTGCTGTTCACCATCACCATCCTGGCCATCGAAATTCCGCTGGGCGTGGCCATTGCGCTGGCGATGCCGCGCAAGGGGTTCTGGGTGTCGGTTTGCCTGGTGCTGATGGCGCTGCCGCTGCTGATCCCGTGGAACGTGGTCGGCGCGATGTGGAACATCTTTACCCTGCCGGATATCGGCCTGCTGGGGTATTTCCTGAACAACGTGGTGGGCATCGACTACAACATGACCCAGAGCCCGGTGGCGGCCTGGATCACGGTGATCGTGATGGATGTGTGGCACTGGACCTCGCTGGTGGTGCTGCTGGCCTATGCCGGGCTGATCTCGATCCCCGAAGCCTATTACCAGGCGGCCAAGATCGATGGCGCGTCGAACTGGGCGGTGTTCCGCTATATCCAGCTGCCCAAGATGAAGCGGGTGCTGACCATCGCGGTGCTGCTGCGGTTCATGGACAGTTTCAACATCTATACCGAACCTTTCGTGCTGACCGGCGGGGGGCCGGGTAATTCGACCACGCTGTTGTCCATCGATCTGGTGAAGGTGGCGCTGGGCCAGTTCGATCTGGGCAACGCGGCGGCGATGTCGCTGATCTACTTCGCCTTCACCCTGCTGGTGAGCTGGCTGTTCTACACGATCATGACGAAGGACGAACAATGAAACCGCGCGCCCTGGTCCCGATCCTCTATATCCTGTTCCTGATGCTGCCGATCTATTGGCTGGTGGCGATGAGCTTCAAGACCACCAACGAGATCCTGGGTGGCTTTTCGCTGTTTCCGCAGCAATGGACGCTGGACAGCTACCGCACCATCTTTACCGACCCGACCTGGTATTGGGGCTACATCAACTCTATCATCTATGTATCTCTGAACACGATAATTTCTCTGGCCGCAGCTCTGCCGGCGGCCTATGCGTTTTCACGGTTCACCTTTCTGGGCGACAAGCATCTGTTTTTCTGGCTGCTGACCAATCGCATGGCCCCAGCGGCGGTGTTCGCACTGCCGTTCTTCCAGCTATATTCGGCGGTGGGGTTGTTCGACACCCATCTGGCGATTGCGCTGGCCCATTGCCTGTTCAACATCCCGCTGGCTGTCTGGATCCTCGAAGGCTTCATGTCGGGCGTGCCGCGCGAGCTGGACGAAACCGCCTATGTGGACGGCTATTCCTTTCCGGCCTTCTTCGTCAGGATCTTCGTACCTACGATCAAGGCGGGTATCGGCGTTACGGCGTTCTTCTGCTTTATGTTCTCGTGGGTGGAGCTGCTGCTGGCCAAGACGCTGTCGGCGGTCGAGGCCAAGCCGATCGCGGCGGTGATGACGCGCACCGCGTCTTCGGCGGGCTATGAACTGGGTCTGCTGGCGGCGGCGGGCGTGCTGACCATCATCCCCGGCGCCATCGTCATCTATTTCGTGCGCAACTATATCGCCAAGGGCTTTGCCCTGGGGAGGGTGTGATGCGGCGTCTTTCGATCCTTGCGCTGGTGCTTCTGATCCCCGGCGCCGTGCTGGCGCAGCAGGCCGGCTGGGGCAACGTGGGCAAACCCCAGGAAGAGGTGTTTTCCTGGGCGAAATGGTGGACCGAACCGGCCTTTCCCGGGTTCTGGATGGCCTGGACGCGGGCGACCATCGCGTTCTTCCTGTTCATCTTTGCCTGCATTGGACTGATGGCCGTGCTGGAGCTGCGCCGCCCCGGCGGCAATGAACGCGACGGGGTGCTGGGCCTGACCACCACGCGCGGCGACCGGCTGTTCATCACGCTGCTTGGGTCGGCCTATATCTTCCTGGCCTGGCTGGGCATCTTCGGCACGCCGCTCTGGGCGCCGCTTGCCATCGCACTGTGCTGGGGCGCGTTCAGTTTCTGGAAGGTCTGATCCACATCTGTATGCGGGCCGGTGCTTGCCGTGAGGTGGCGGCAAGAAAAAGGCCCACCGCTGGATGGCAGCGGCGGGCCCGGATCGCACCCCTTTCGAGGTGTATCAGATCAGATGTCGCGGCAGCGCGCGATCAGGTCGACGTCGCCACGCACCAAGCCAATATCTTCCAGCTGGCGGTCGGTCAGGGCGAGCAGCGCCTTGCGGGTCACGCGGGCGTCGTTCCAGGCGACGACAGCGGCAACGATGCCGGAAAGCGCTGCGCCGATACGGCCGATCAGACCGTGCGAGACGTAAGCAGTACGGGTGGTGTCAAGAGCAGCCATATCATGTCCTCCGATGAGTTTGTGTGGGTGTTCAGCCGTTCATTTCGATTTTCGGCAGGTAGGCTGGACAACCGCGCCCAACAAGCGGCAAAACCGCATGGCTCCCATGCAATTTATGCAGAGCTGATTTCGTCCGTAACAGTTTTTAAACAAAGGTAAATTCTTCTCTCTTTTGGTGTCGTAATCGGCCGTTTCGATGTCGTTTCGAGACCCGCTTTCAGTGCCATTGTCGCAACTGGTTCGCGCGATGTCGCGTTCGGACAACGTGGCAAAACGCTTGGATGGTGTTCGCCTTTCGTGCTAACCGTGTCCGCGAGGCAACAATAACGGGCAGGGCCGGCGTTTCATGCGGATTCTGGGTGTCGATCCGGGGTTGAGAACCCTTGGCTGGGGCGTGATCGAATCACGTGGCAGCCGTCTGACGCATGTGGCCAACGGGCTGTGCCGGTCGGGCGAGGGCGCATTGGCGGACCGGTTGCTGGCGCTTTACCGGCAACTGTCGGCGGTGGTGGCCGCGCATACCCCCGAGGCGGCGGCAATCGAACAAACCTTTGTGAACAAGGACGGGGCCGGCACGCTGAAGCTGGGGCAGGCCCGCGGCGTGGCGCTGCTGGCGCTGGCGCAGGCAGGGCTGGAAGTGGGCGAATATGCCCCCAACCGGGTCAAGAAGACGGTGGTGGGCGTGGGGCACGCGGAAAAGGCGCAGGTCGATCACATGGTGCGGCTGCAGCTTCCCGGCTGCGCGCCCGAGGGACCGGATGCGGCCGATGCGCTGGCGATCGCGATCTGCCATGCCCATTATGCCGCTGCACCGCAATTGCGGGAATTGCGGGCATGATCGGCCGGCTGTCGGGACGACTGGCCTATCGCGGGACCGACCATGTCATGATCGACGTGGGCGGGGTCGGGTACGAGGTCTATTGCTCTGAGCGGGTATTGGCCGCGCTGCCGGGGCCGGGCGAGGTAGTGGCGCTCTATACCGACCTGCTGGTGCGCGAGGATCTGATGCAGCTGTTCGGGTTTCCGACGCTGGTCGAAAAGGAGTGGCATCGGCTGCTGACGTCAGTGCAGGGGGTGGGCGCGAAAGTGTCGCTGGCGATCCTGGGCGCGCTGGGTGCCGACGGTGTCGGCCGGGCGATTGCACTGGGTGACTGGAACGCGGTCAAGGCTGCCAAGGGGGTCGGTCCGAAACTGGCGCAGCGGATCGTGCTCGACCTCAAGGACAAGGCTCCCGGCGTGATGGCGCTGGGCGGCACGGTGGCCGAGGCGATGGAGGGGGTGACGGCAGCTGACGGGCAGGATGTGACACCGGTGGCTGTCCCCGCCGCAGTGGCCGAACCCGGTGCGCAGGCGGATGCGTTGTCGGCATTGAGTAATCTCGGCTATGCCCCGGGCGAAGCGGCCGCGGCGGTGGCCGAAGCCGCCGGGACCGAGCCGGGGGCGGATGCATCGGGGTTGATCCGGGCGGCGCTGAAACTGCTGGCGCCGAAGGGATGAGGCCGCTCGTCCGCCCGATGGGCGACCTCGCTGGCGTTGCGGCCAAGGAGAGGACATGACCGAACCGGATCCGACCCTGCGGCCCGAACCGTTGCCCGAGGATGGGGACCGCGCGCTGCGTCCGCAGGTTCTGGACGATTTTATCGGCCAGGCCGAGGCGCGGGCGAATCTCAGGGTGTTCATCCAGTCCGCCCGGCAGCGTGGCGAGGCGATGGACCACACGCTGTTTCACGGCCCTCCGGGGCTGGGCAAGACCACGCTGGCGCAGATCATGGCGCGCGAGCTGGGGGTGAATTTTCGCATGAC
>CAYGNB010000138.1:0-7900 GCA_964351135.1 uncultured Rhodobacterales bacterium
TCGCCTGTGGGCGACGGTTTCGCATCCTGAACGTCGTTGACGACGTGACCCGGGATCGCCGCCAGACATTCCCGTGGCAGGTTAGTCAGCTTTGACCGTCCCGACCGCGTTCCTGGCCGCGGCGGCGGAATGCGCGTTTCAGCAGGTCGAGTTCGGCCCGCAGAAGGGACACCTCTCCGCGAAGATCGTCGGGCAGGGATTGACCGGCAACAAGGTGATACTCTCCGATCAGCGCGTCTCCGGCCGCGTCTGCGATTTGCAGCACGATCACGCCATCTGCCAGATGTTCGATCGGCAAGGGAACGGCTAGCCGCCATTGGCCCGGTTCGTCATCCTGTTCGATCCGCACCTCTTTCAACGCGTGCCCGGACAATGTGACACGCAGCTCCGGCGCTGGCTGTCCCGCGGCGGTTGTCAGCCGACCGACCCAGCCACCGTCAATCAGACGCAGATTCGTCAGCTTCGGGATTTGGTTTTGTGACTCCATCGTCATGGCTTTCAGAGCTCGGATCGACGCAGGCGAACCAGACGAAGGTCGCGCAGCGCAAATGCGTTCATGTCAGGGGCTTCGAAAAACAGGTCGATCCAGGCGTTGCCAAGGCGCGATTCGTCGAGATCGGCATAAGCCAGATCGAACCCGGCGCTGATCTGCCCCCCGCGCAGCGTCATCTCGCGGGCAATCTGTTCGGTGTTTGGCCCATGCCGGATGTTCAGCCGGGCGTGGATGGTCGTGTCCTGCTCAGCTTCACCGTCGATTTCGATGCGAACGATGTGGGATTTCGATAAACCGCGCAGCGCATCGTCGGGCAATTCGATCACCAGCGACAAGAAAGACCCGGTGAATTCAAAGACTTCAATTCTAAGCCCGAAAGGGGCGAGATCGGCGTTTCCGGTGTTGCGGATCTGACGCAGGCTTACCTCGCCCTGGGGGCAATCGTGATGCAACGCGATCCCCGGTGACAGATCCGACCGTTTGCCCGTCGCGACCAGGCCCGGGGTTTGCAATGGATCGCGCCAGGGCTCGGGGCGCCAGGTCCAGTCGGCGCCTTTCGGGCTCGGGAAACGGTTCGACCCGATCTCGGGCCCGGCGAGGCGGGTTTCGGCCACCCGGAGGAAACGGTCCAGCACGTCGCGCAGCCTGCGGGCCCGGTCACGCTGGTGGCGCAGGTCACGCTGGGACAGGCCGGCGGCGCCATCGGCAGCATGGTTCCAGTGCCGCAGCACGCGGTCGCCCACCAGCGTTTCCAGTATCCTGCCCATCGCGCTCCCTATGCTGTCAGGCAGACCGGGCGGCCAGGCTGGAAAAAGCCACCCGCCCGCCGCACTTACAGATCCATGTAGTCGTGCCGTTCGCCCGCGCCGCCCGGATGGGTGACCGCGCCCTTGTAGGTCGCGCCGACGAGTTGCGCGTATTTCCACAGCGCGCCCGACCCATAGATGGTTTCACGGGGGCCGGCCCAGTCGGCCTTGCGCGCGGCCAGTTCGTCATCGGAAAGATCGACCGACAGTTTGCCGGAAATCGCGTCGATAGTGATCACGTCGCCATTGCGCAGCAGCGCGATGGGTCCGCCATACGCCGCCTCGGGTCCGACATGGCCGACGCAGAATCCACGGGTCGCCCCGGAGAACCGTCCGTCGGTGATCAGCGCAACCTTCTTGCCCATGCCCTGGCCGGACAGGGCCGCGGTGGTGGCCAGCATCTCGCGCATGCCCGGCCCGCCCGACGGACCCTCGTTGCGGATTACGATGACCTCGCCTTCGGCATAATCGCGTTTTTTTACCGCCTCAAACGCGTCCTCTTCGCATTCGAACACGCGGGCAGGTCCGGTAAAGCGCTGGTTTTCTTCGGCAATACCGGCGACTTTCACGATTGCACCCTCCGGTGCCAGATTGCCTTTCAGGCCTACGACGCCGCCCGTTTTCGAAATCGGCGTTTCGATGGAATAGATCACCTTGCCGTCGGCCTCGCGCTCGATCCGGTCCAGTTCGTCGCCGATGCTGCGGCCGGTGGCGGTCATGCAGTCTTCGTGGATCAGGCCCGCCTTGCGCAGTTCCTTCATCACCACGGGAATGCCCCCGGCATCGTAGAGATCCTTGGCCACGTATTCGCCGCCCGGTTTCAGGTCTACGAAATAGGGCGTATCGCGGAAGATGTCGCAAACGTCATCGAGGAAGAACTCGATCCCTGCCTCGTGCGCGATGGCGGGCAGGTGCAGCCCCGCATTGGTCGATCCGCCGGTGCAGGCGACCACGCGGGCGGCGTTTTCCAGGCTCTTGCGGGTGACGACATCGCGGGCGCGGATGTTGCGCTCCAGCAGGGTCATTACCGCCTGACCCGAGGCTTCGGCGTACTGGTCGCGGGATTCGTAGGGCGCCGGCATGCCCGAGCTGTTCATCAGCGCCAGCCCGATCGCTTCGGAAACGCAGGCCATTGTGTTGGCGGTGAACTGTCCGCCGCAGGCCCCGGCGCTGGGGCAGGCGACCCGTTCCAGAACGTCCAGCGCCTTGTCGGACATGGTGCCGTTCTGGTGCCGCCCGACCGCTTCGAACATGTCCTGCACGGTCAGGTCGCGGGTGCGGAAATCTTCGGGCACCTCGTCGATCTGGGGCGCCTTGCCCGGCAGGATCGACCCGCCATAGATAAAGACGGACGGCACGTTCAGCCGCACCATCGCCATCATCATGCCCGGCAGGCTCTTGTCGCAGCCGGCCAGCCCGACGATGGCATCGTAGCAATGGCCGCGCATGGTCAGTTCCACCGTGTCGGCGATTGCCTCGCGCGACGCCAGCGACGACCGCATCCCTTCGTGGCCCATGGCGATCCCATCGGTGACGGTGATCGTGGTGAATTCGCGCGGTGTGCCAAAGGCCTGCTTGACCCCCATCTTCACCGCCTGCGCCTGACGGTTCAGCGCGATGTTACAGGGCGCGGCTTCGTTCCAGCAGGTGGCGACGCCCACCAGCGGCTGGTGGATTTCGTCTTCGGTCATGCCCATGGCGTAGTAATAGGACCGGTGCGGCGCGCGGGCCGGGCCTTCGGTTACGTGGCGGCTGGGCAGACGGGTCTTGTCGAACTTGCGGTTGAGCATCACGGAGCCTCGCTGAATTCACGTCATATCGGGAATAGCCACGGGTGCGGGGCGGCACAAGGGCGAACGACGACACCGGGCCTGCCTTGATTTGACCCCCTGCAACGCTTACCTTCACCTACCACCCCGCAGTGCAAACGTGGGTGCCCGATCTGATATTCGCCGGGACCGGTGCATGGAACCCACTCTGTTTTCCTTTATCTGGAAGAATTCCAAGCGGCAGCAACTGGTTTTGCTGCTGCTTACCCTGATTTCGTTTCCGTTTCTTTACGCCTCGCTGGAACTGCCGAAACGGATCATCAACGATGCCATCGGTGCGCCCAGCTCGATCATTTCGCTCTACGGGTTCGAGGTCACGCAGGTGCAATACCTGTTGCTGCTCAGCGGCGCGTTTCTGGGCGCGGTGCTGGCCGGCGGGCTCATGAAAATGCGCATCAACACGATGAAGGGTGTGCTGGCCGAACGTCTGCTGCGGCGGTTGCGCTATACGCTGATCGCGCGGACGCTGCGGTTCCCCAAACCCTATTTCCGCTCGACCAGCCAGGGTGAACTGGTGTCGATGATCACATCCGAGGCGGAACCCATGGGCGGCCTGATGGGCGACGCGGTGGCGCAACCGGTGTTCCAGGCCGGGCAGATGCTGACCATCGTCGCGTTCCTGTTCGTGCAGAGCGTGTGGTTCGGGCTGGCGGCGGTGGCGCTGATCCCGTTGCAGGCCTGGTTGATCCCGCGCCTGCAGCGTCAGATCAACCTGCTCAACAAGGAGCGTATCGGCCAGGTGCGCCATCTGTCCGCGGAGATCGGCGAAAGCGCCGCGGGCATCAGCGATCTGCGCGCAAACGGCGGTTGGCGATATCGTCTGGCGCAGTTCACCGACAGGTTGGGAAAGCTCTTCGATATCCGGTTCCGGATATACCGCAAGAAATTTTTCATGAAATTTCTCAACAATCTGATCACTCAGATGACGCCGTTTCTGTTCTATTCCATCGGCGGCCTGCTGGCGATCCGGGGCGATATCACCGTGGGGGCGCTGGTGGCGGCGTTGGCCGCTTACAAGGACCTGTCCAGCCCGTGGAAGGAACTGTTGTTCTACTACAACCAGGTGCAGGACATGTCGTTGCGCTGGCAGATCGTCACCGAACGTTTTGCGCCCGCCAACATGATCGACGAGGCGCTGTTCGAAAACGAACCCGAGGACCTGCCCCGGCTCGACGGGGCAATCGAGCTGCACGATGTCACCGTGCGCGATCAGGACGGCAACACGGTGCTCGAGGATATCGACCTGACGATCCCGCCGCAGTCGCGGGTGGCGATCCAGTGCCGCAGCCCTGCCGAACGCGCCGCGCTGGCCGAATTGCTAACGCGCGAGGTTCTGCCCGCGCGCGGATCGGTTGTGCTGTCCGGCCAGCCGCTGGCCACGTTGCATCAGGCCACCATCGCTGCGCGGATCGGTCATGCCCATTCGCGGCCTTACCTGTTCGACGGCACGCTGGGCGATAACCTGATGATGCCGCTCAGGCTGCGTCCGCAGGAAGATCGCTGGGACCTCGGCGAACGCGACCGCCGCGCGGCCGAGGCCCGGCAATCCGGCAACAGCGCCGATCCGCTCGACGGGAACTGGATCGACCCCGGTCTGGCGGGGCTGACGGATGACGACGATATCCGCGAATGGTGGTTCAGCCTGAACGAAGCGATGGGGATCGACGATTTTATGGTTCGCCGCTCGCTGCGGTCGCGGATCGACCCGGCGCATTTCCCGGCTCTGGCCCGCGACATCGTCGGCCTGCGTGACGAGGTTTACGACCGGCTGCGCGAACGCGGGCTGGATCGGTTCGTCTACCGGTTCGACCCGGACCAGTTCAACCCGGCGATTCCGCTGGGTGGCAACCTGCTGTTCGCATCCCCGGTCCGTTCGATTTCCCAGGAATCGCTGGCAGAATCCGGTAACCTGATCCGGTTGCTGGAAGAACAGGGCCTGGCCGAGGAAGGGCTGTCGATCGCGAAGGCGGTGATGGGCCTGCTGAACCGCACCTTCGGGCGGGATGGCACCGATCATCCACTGTTCCGGCGGTTGGGGATGGAAGAGGAAACCTATCACAAACTGACCGATATTGCCGAGAAATGCTGCACCGTGGGCGATGGGACGCTGACGGCGCCGGAACGGGCGCTGCTGCTGACGGTGCCGTTCCTGCTGACCGCAGAACAGATCGGCCCCGGGTTCCCGGAAAAGTTCAAGCAGCGCATTCTCGAGATCCGCCAGACCCGCGCGGAAGAGCTGCGCCGCAGGACCGGTGACCTGTTCGTTCATCTCACGCCTGAAATCTACGCGCCGCGGCTGACCCTACTCGAAAACGCCATCTATGGGCGGGTGTCGATGATGGCCGGTGCGCGGGCCGGTGAAATCGAGGATACGGTTGTCGAGGTGCTGGCCGCGCATGATCTGCGCGACGAGGTTGCCGCGACCGTCTTTGACCTGCGGGCCGGGATCGGCGGGGCCAACCTGCCCACCGTGTTCCAGGAACGCGCTGCCTTTAGCCGGGCGGCGATCAAGCGGCCCGATATTCTCATCCTCGAGCGGGTGCTGGCCAGCCACGATTCGGCCAGCCGCGCCCAGACCCGCGAACGGTTGCGCGGCCTGATGCCACGTTCGACGATCATCTTCATGGAGGACCGGTTCGAGAATCCGCAAGCCTATGACCTGTTCGTCGAGATCAAGGGCGGGCGCATCGACGGTATTTCGCGCAGCGACGACGGATCGCTGGACGAAGACGCCGCGGCTGACTTGCAGCGCAAGCAGCAGATCATCGCGGACACGCCGCTGTTCGCGCGGCTGGACACCCGCAGCCAGCGGCTGCTGGCCTTTTCGGCGAACTGGTACAATGCCGCGCCCGAAGAAAAGATCTTTGCCGCCGGTGACGCCGCCGATGCCGCCTATCTCTGCCTTGGCGGGCGGGCCGAATTGCGCTGGCCTGATCCGGGCAATGAAGGGCCGATCACGGTGATCGAACCGGGGCGGGTGATCGGGGATCTTTCGATCATCACCGGGGACGACCGGGCGCTCGATCTGGTTGCGACAGAACAATCCTGTTTCCTGCGTATCGGTGCCGAGGAATTCCGCGAGGTCATGGAAAGCGATGCCACCGTCGCCGTAGGGCTGTTGGAAACGGTCGCGTCGCATCTGACCGGCGCGGCCGAGTTCCTGCGCGAGGCCCGGAGCGAGATGGGGCATGTAAACGGCGCGCGCGACGCAGAGAATCCGACGCGGCCGCCGGCCCCGGTGCGCGATGCGTCCTAGCTACGCAGCGCATGAAATCCTTGTGAGCCCTGCCCGCGTTCGCCCCGCGTTGTGGCGGCTCGCCGTGGGGTTGGTGCTGGTGGCGCTGATCGCGTTCGGTCTGAACGCCGTATTCGACGGTCTTGCGCGCATCGCCGCGCCGGAGTTCTGGCATGAAACCCTGCGCAACCCGGCGGCCATGGGATCGAATCCGGTGTCATTGCTGGTCCTGCTGGCCAGTTTTGGGTTCGTCGCGCTGGGCGTCGCGTTGGCGGCGCGCCTGCTGCAACATCGCGCGCCGGTGGGTCTGATCGGTCCGCTGCCGCTGGCCGTGCGACAGTTCTGGCGCGTGCTCCGGCTGTTGCTGTTGCTCTCTGCGGTGGTGATGATCCTGCCCCCCTGGGACTATGGCGAACCGCTGGTGCAAAACATGACGCCCGGTCGCTGGGTTCTGCTGCTGCCGCTGTCGCTGGGCGCGGTGCTGGTGCAGACCGCGACCGAAGAGCTGCTGTTCCGTGGCTATATCCAGCAGACGCTGGCGGCGCGGTTCGCTCATCCGGCGGTGTGGGTGCTGCTGCCATCGGTTCTGTTCGCCGCCGGTCACTATCTGCCGGTGCAGGCGGGCGACAATGCCGTGCTGATCGCGCTGTGGGCGGGGCTGTTCGGCGTGCTGATGGCCGATCTGACAGCGCGGGCCGGAACGCTGGGCCCGGCCATCGCGGTTCATTTTGCCAACAACATCACATCGCTGCTGATCGTGTCGCTGCCTGACGGGCTTTCGGGGCTCGCGCTGTTTACGTTGCCCTATGAAATGTCGGACACCACCATATTGCGCGGCTGGCTGGCGGTGGACTTCATGCTGATGCTGCTGGGCTGGCTGACGGCCCGGCTGGCGATCCGCGCCTGATTGCAATTCGCCCCGTGAATGCGTATCCCGGCGCCAGCGCATTCCGCCAGAGGTAAGCCATGAACTGGATCACCAACTATGTCCGGCCCAGGATAAACTCGATCTTCTCGCGCCGCGAGACGCCCGAGAATCTCTGGCGGAAATGCGACGGCTGCGGCACCATGCTGTTCCACCGCGAACTGACCGAGAACCTCAACGTCTGCACCAGCTGCGGGCATCACATGGTTATCGCGCCGCGCGAGCGGCTGACCGCGCTGTTCGACGGTGGCGTGTTCAACGAAGTCGCCGTGCCGGACCCGGTGGCGGACCCGTTGCAGTTCCGCGACCAGAAGAAATATCCCGACCGCAAGAGGGCGGCGCAGAAATCCACCGGCGAAAGAGAGGCAATGCTGGTTGCCACCGGCGAAATCGGCCGCACGCCGATTGTCGCCGCCGCGCAGGATTTCACCTTCATGGGCGGGTCAATGGGCATGTATGTCGGTAATGCGATCATCGCTGCGGCGGAAGAAGCGGTAAAGCTCAAGCGCCCGCTGATCCTGTTTTCCGCCGCCGGTGGGGCACGGATGCAGGAAGGCATCCTGTCGCTGATGCAGATGCCGCGCACCACCGTTGCCGTGCAGATGCTGAAAG
>CAYGNB010000139.1:0-3587 GCA_964351135.1 uncultured Rhodobacterales bacterium
TCGAACACGCCGGTCATGAAATCGGCGGGCATCCCGTCCAGATAGGCGGTGCGGGTCAGCCCGTTCTCGACCCGGAACGGCAGACCGGTTTCCGTGAAATCCCCGGACGCTTCGATTTCTGCCGTCACCTGCTGCGCCTGCGCCTGCAGCATCGTGCGCAGCTGTTCCGCGCGCCAGTCGGCTTCGACCTGCGCTTTTGCGTCCTCGAAAGGTTCGGGACGCGGCGGCAACACCTCGTCCAACCGCAGGGCAAAGATACCGCCATCGTCGAGATGCGCGATGGCGGGGAAATCGTCCGCCGTTACCTGCGCGGCAACGGTTCGGAACTCGGGATATGCGGCGATGTCGGCATCGCTGGCTTCGGTCCAGTCCAGCGTTCCGACCTCCATCTCGGTTTCGCCGGCCAGTTCCTCAAGCGTGGCGCCACCGGCAAGCAGGTCGTCGATATCCTGCGCCTGGGCGTCGATCAGCCGGCGGGCGCGATCGGCGGCCAGTTCATCACGCAGGTCCGGAATCGCATCCTCGAAGCTGGTGACCCGCGCCTCGAGCATCCCGTTCACACGGAAAAGCGCGGGGCCGAGCGATGTCGGCAACGGCCCGACGACATCGCCGATTCCGGCGGCAAAGACGGCCTCGGCGGCATCGCCCAGATCGGTTGCGGTGACGTCGCCCAGATCCACGTCCGACAATGACAGCCCGCGCTCGTCCACCTGCGCCTCGAAGGTGCTGCCGCCCACCTCGATCTGCGCCAGCGCGGTCTTCGCGGCGTCTTCGTCGGCAAAGACCAGTCGTTCAACAAGGCGGCGTTCGGGCAGGTTATATTCGTCGCTGCGCTCCTGGTAGAGACGCTTCAGCGACTCCTCTTCCAGTTCGACCTGGTCGAGGATCATGTCGGGCGTCAGCTTGGCATAGGTGATGCGCTTGGTTTCGGGCAGCATGTACGCGTCAGGATTGTCGTCATACCGCGCCTTCAGGTCGCCGTCTGCCGGATCGGGCAGGGGGGCGTCGAGCTCCGTCGCATCCAGCGTCGCGACGGTAAAGCTGCGTCGGGCCGCGACGTAGTCGGCCATGGTGTCGGCCAGCACCGGCGGCATCTCGACCCCCGCGACGATGGCGCCCTGCACCAGCGTGCGGGCCTGTTCGGCGCGCAGGTCGGCCTCGAATTCGGATTCGGTCAGCCCCGCGTTCTGGAGGGTAAAACGATAGGCTTCGCGGTCGAACGACCCGTCGATTCCCTGAAAGGCGGGGATCGCCACGATTTCCTCCTGCAGGTTTTCGTCGCCGATCGACAGGCCCAGCTTTGCCGTTTCATCGTCGATCGCCGCCAGCGAAACCAGCCGCGACAGGACCTGCTGGTCCAGACCCAGTGCCTGCACGCTGGCCATGGGCAAGGGCTGGCCGCTCTGGGCTTCGATGGCGCGGATCTCGCGTTGCAATTCGCGCGCATAGGCATCGACGCTGACAGATTGATCGCCCACCGTGGCGACCGTGCGTACAGTACCCGTCAGGTTGGTGGCGCCGAAGCCGCCCAGCCCGAGGATCAGCAGGCCGAGAAGAACCCAGACGAAGGTTTTGGAAAAGCTCTTGATGCCGGCGGCCATGTTATCCCCTTGATTGGCGGTGCTGCCCGTTTCGCGACCCCGTGCATACGATGGGCGAAAAGGCGGGGCAAGCTCAGATGGTCACGCCCGCGAGACGGTCGAACATGGTTCCGATCCCGGCGCGGTCGAGATTGGCAAAGGCGATGCGCACCTGCCGCGCGCCGGCTGGGTCGTCCGGCGGTGTGAACATGGTGCCGGGCAACAGCAATACGCCTGCATCCTTTACCAGCCTGCGGGCCAGATCGTCCGAGGGCACGGCAAAGGGGTGTTCGGCATAGGCAAAATAGGCCCCGAGCCCCAGCAGCCGCCACCCCGTGGCGTCCAGAGCCGGAAAACCCTCGGTGATCGCTGCGCGGCGGTCGAGAATCTCGGCCCGTTCCCCGGCCAGCCACTGGCTGAGGTTGCGCATCCCCCAGAGCGCGGCATGCTGTCCGATCTGGGGCGGGCAGATCGCAACGGTATCGAGAAACTTTTCGACCTCGGCCAGCAACGCCGCCGACGTGGCCATGGCGCCGACCCGGTGGCCGGTGAGGCGAAAGGATTTGGAAAAGGAATAGAGATGCACCAGCGTGTCGGGCCAGTCGGGCCCGGCGAACAGATCGTGAGGTGGGCCGGTGCGGCTGTCGAAATCGCGATAGGTTTCGTCGAGGATCAGCCGCACTCCCCGGGCCTGAGCCAACTCGAAGAAGGCGCGCACCAGCGCGGCGGGGTACTCCACCCCACCCGGGTTGTTCGGTGTCACCAGCACAATCGCGCGCGTGCGCGGTGTAATCAGGGCGGCAGCGCGGTCGGGATCGGGCAACAGGTCGTCATCGGTTGGCAGTGGAACCGCAGATACGCCAGCCATGTCCAGCCACATCTTATGATTGAAATACCAAGGGGTTGGAAGGATAATCTCATCTCCTTCACCCGTTAGCGCGTGAATCGCGGCGGCAAAGGCCTGGTTGCAGCCCGAGGTGATGGCGATCTGGTTCGCCGTGACGGTGCCATCGTAATGTGAGCCGATCTGTGCCGCCAGTTCAGAGCGCAACTCGGGCAGCCCCAGCACGGGGCCATAGAGATGCACGCTGTCGTCGCTGACCGCCTTTTCGGCCATGAACCGGCGCAGCGGTTCGGGGGGCGGATCGACGGGCGCGGCCTGGCTCACATTGATCAGCGGGCGGTCGGGCGGAAAGGTCACGCCGTCGAGCCAGCGCCGCGCCTCCATGACCGGTGGCGCGAAGGTGGTCTCGGTACGCGAGATGCTCATGTCACATGCTCCTTGGCAGAGGTTGGGCCGAATCTTCCGCCTCCGGCGGGGATATTTAGAGCAAGAGGAAGGGTGCGGGCGGCTGCTTCCTCTTGCTCCAAATATCCCCCCGCGGAGCGTCCCGCCGGTGACGTCGCCGCTGCGGTTAGTCGGTCCCGCGATAAGGTTCCACATATTGCAGTGCCATATCCCACGGAAAGAAGATCCAGGTATCCTGGCTGACCTCGGTGATAAACGTGTCGACCATCGGCCGGCCCTTGGGTTTGGCATAGACGGTTGCGAAATGGGCGTTGGGGTACAGTTTGCGCACAAGGTCCAGGGTCTTGCCGCTGTCGACGAGGTCATCGACAATCAGGATGCCGGTGCCGTCACCCATCAGGTTGGCGTCGGGCGCTTTCAGCACTTCGGCTTCGCCCTGGGCCTGATGGTGATAGGACTTGACGCTGATCGTATCGACCGTGCGGATATCCAGTTCGCGGCTGACGATCATTGCCGGGGCCATGCCGCCGCGGGTGATCGCGACGACCGCGCGCCAGGCGCCGTTGTCGGGTCCCTGTCCGTCAAGGCGCCAGGCCAGTGCACGCGCGTCGCGGTGGATCTGATCCCAGCTGATGTGAAAACCCTTTTCGTGGGGCAGGCGGCCCGTATCTTTGTCCGTGTCTCTTGCGGTCATGGCGGCACCTTTCGGATTAGTGGTCCAGCAGCAGGCGCAGGCCGAGCGCTCCGAGCACGGCGGA
>CAYGNB010000139.1:3687-7866 GCA_964351135.1 uncultured Rhodobacterales bacterium
GGTGTGTCGGGCAGCGGTTTGCGCGCGTCGCGCCACATCGAGACGGCCAGCCATATCAGATAGAGCGCACCGGCGGTCTTGATGACCGCATAGGCCCAGGGAAACAGATCGAAGGCGATATCGAGACCCAGCAGGCTGGCGCCGGTCCACGACGCGGCAACCAGCGCGAGCCCGGCCCCTGTGGCGATCCCGGCGCGTGGTCCCTGCACCAGAGAAGTCCGCAGCGCCAGCAGCAGCGCCGGTCCCGGACTGGCCAGAGCCGCCAGCAGCACCGCGTTGAAGGCGACGAGATGTGCGGGATCCATCGTCGGTATCAGCCCTTGGTCACGTCCGGCGCGTCGACCGCCTTCATGCCGACCACGTGATAGCCGGCATCCACATGCAGGTTCTCGCCGGTCACGCCGGCGCCCAGATCGCTGAGCAGGTAGAGCGCCGAGCCCCCCACGTCGTCGATGGTCACGTTGCGCCGCAGCGGCGCGTTCAGTTCGTTCCACTTCATGATATAGCGGAAATCGCCGATACCGGACGCGGCCAGCGTCTTGATCGGTCCGGCCGAGATCGAGTTGACCCGGATACCGTCCTTGCCCAGATCCTCGGCGAGGTATTTCACCGATGCCTCCAGCGCCGCCTTGGCGACGCCCATTACGTTGTAATGGGGCATGACCTGTTCGGCACCGTAATAGGTCAGCGTCAGCGCGCTGCCGCCATCGGTCATGAGTTTTTCGGCCCGCTGCATCACTGCGGTGAAGGAATAGACCGAGATATCCATGGTCAGCTTGAAATTGCCCCGGCTGGTGTCGACATAGCGGCCGCGCAATTCGTTCTTGTCGGAAAACCCGATCGCGTGCACCACGAAATCCAGCGTGCCCCAGGTGTCGCGCAACGCAGCGAACAGGGCGTCGATCGATTCTTCGTCACCCACGTCGCAGGGCAGCACGATATCGCTGCCCAGTTGCGCGGCCAGCGGATCGACCCGTTTCTTGAGCGCCTCGCCCTGATACGAAAACGCCAGTTCCGCCCCGGCGCCCGAAAGCGCGCGCGCGATTCCCCACGCAATGGATTTGTCATTGGCCAGGCCCATGATCAGCCCGCGCTTGCCCGCCATCAGACCGTCTGTCATGAGCCTCTCCCATCCTGTTAACTGAACCAATCCTTTAGGCGATTGCCAAATCTGCTTCAAGTGGCCGGGCTTGCCCCGGCGGACCGGCGCGCCTAGCTTGCGGCCGGAAACACGCGAAACGGCAGGAAGGCACCGAGCATGAGCGACAGAAGCGGAATTTTTGCGGGCGACGATCCGTTTGCCATCGCGCGTAGCTGGCTGGCCGAGGCGGAAAAAACCGAGGTTAACGACCCGAATGCCATTGCGCTGTCGACGGTGGACGGCAATGGGATGCCGAATGTCCGGATGGTGCTGCTGAAGGATATCGAGGCCGCGGCGTTCGTTTTCTATACCAATTACGGCAGCGCGAAGGCACAGGAGCTGGACGGGGCGGGCAGGGCCGCTTTTGTGATGCACTGGAAATCGCTGCGCCGGCAGATTCGGGTGCGCGGCACCATCAGCCGCGAGGACGGGCCGCAGGCAGATGCCTATTTCGCTTCACGGTCGCTGAAAAGCCGTCTGGGAGCCTGGGCGTCGCACCAGTCCCAGCCGTTGTCCGGGCGCGCAACCCTGATGGCTGAGGTGGCCCGGGTAACAGCGAAACACGGCCCCAACCCGGCGCGCCCGCCGTTCTGGGGCGGATACCGGCTGGTACCGTCCGAGATCGAGTTCTGGGCGGATGGCACGTTCCGCCTGCACGACCGGTTCCGGTGGCGCCGCGACGCGCCGGGCGAGGCCTGGCAGATTGATCGGCTCAGCCCTTAGCGGATCGCTTCAACGTCAGCGCGGAAAGGCCGCAAATGAGTAAATGTTTTTTCCCTACTATGTTAACAAGGAAATTGCACTTATCTGAAACTGCGCATATGTTGGAGTTTCCTGGGGGGGAAACGGACAGGTTTGCGGGTAGTGGGTACACCGGTGGCGGATGATCAGTTCAGCATGGCGCATATTCAGGGCAGTGTTAAGTGGTTCGATCCCGCGAAGGGATTCGGCTTCGTCATTTCGGACGAAGGCGGCCCCGATATTCTCCTCCATGTGAATGTGCTTCGTAATTTCGGGCAGAGTTCGGTTGCGGACGGATCCCGGATCGAAATAGTCACCCAACGCACCGAACGCGGTGTGCAGGCCGTCGAGATCCTGTCGATCGACCCGCCCGCGCGCGGTGAAACGCCGGTTCTGACCGATTTTGCCGATATCGGGCTGGATACGATCCGTAACACGCCGCTCGAGCCGTCCCGAGTGAAATGGTTCGACAAGGGCAAGGGGTTTGGCTTTGCCAATGTGTTCGGCAAATCCGAGGACGTGTTCCTGCACATCGAGGTTCTGCGCCAGTCCGGTCTGGCTGATCTGCAGCCGGGCGAAGCGATCGCGATGCGCGTCGTCGATGGTCGTCGCGGACGCATGGCGGCCGAGGTGAAAGCCTGGGAAGCGGGCGCCGAGGATTCCGACAGCAAGGACAACTGATGCGCGGTCTGCTGGCATTCGTGCTGGCGATCTGGGCGGGGCAGGCGGTCGCCGATGACCGGTGTCGCGACGATGCCGTATCTCTGCGCGGTGACTGGGGCGAGCTGCGGTTTGCCGTCGAAATCGCGGATACGCCGCGCGAACGGTCCCGCGGATTGATGTACCGTGAGGATCTTCCGCGCAATGCCGGGATGCTGTTTGTCTATGACGCGGCCGGGGCGGTGTCGTTCTGGATGAAGAACACGCTGATTCCCCTCGACATGATCTTTGCCGGGCCGGACGGAACGGTGTTGCGGGTTCATCACGACGCGATACCCGGCGATCTCACCTCGATCGACGGTGGGGATGGTGTGCTGGCGGTGCTGGAAATCAACGGTGGACTGGCGCGGCGCTATGGCATCGGCGCCGGGGACCAGATGCGACACCCGGTTTTTTCCGACGGCCCCGCCGCATGGCCCTGTTAGGTCTTTTCAAACCCCGAATGCACGGCTAGACAGGCGCACGGTCCGGGGCGTGGCGCAGTCTGGTAGCGCACCTGTTTTGGGTACAGGGGGTCGTGAGTTCGAATCTCGCCGCCCCGACCATCTCCTCCTCTTTTTCGATTCGTATCATCTGAGGCGATCCCGGTGATCGGGCGTTGCACCTCTGCCACAAGATATAGTGGTGGTCAGCGCGCCTGTGCTCACCGGAAATAGTGAGGTGCACAGCCTTTGCGCAGGTAGAAGCGCGTCGTGATCCGCGCGCGCTTTCCTTGTCGTCGGTGGGGATAAGGCGCGGGAAAACCGGGTTGCGTCGATGCTGCTGCGCGGCAATTTATGGGGCGATAGAATTGCGTTCATGCCGCAAAGCCCATTGATATATAGGGAAATTCGGAAAGTCGAAATCTCTTCGTGCCGAGCTGTCGTACGGCGTGAACTGTGGATGAATCGCCACGCCTTTCCCAGATTGAACTCGACAGGGTCGGGTCAAGTGAAAGTTTATTGAAATCGGCGAAAAATTGCGTTGACCCCCTAGGGTTCAATACGTCAAGTTGTAGGGGCCGGATCGGCAGCCACTAAATCTGGTAGCATAACCAGCGGCGTCGACAGAGCGGGAAACGCGAAACCACAATCAAACCAGACCGGGCGCGCACACCCGGTGCAGCCTTCGGGGTGCTGGGTGGGGTTTTGCCGGAAACCTGCTTTCGGCACGCGGCCGACGACATACGGGCGGCTGAACGGACAGACGGATCTGAGAGGCAGAAAAGATGAAAATTGACAGAAAATTCACCAGGGCGGGCCGGGACGCCTATGCAGAGTTGGAGTTCATCACCACCAGCTCCGAGATCCGCAATCCGGACGGCACCGTGGTGTTCCGGCTGGACGACATCGAGGTTCCGCGCAGCTGGAGCCAGGTTGCCAGCGATGTGATCGCGCAGAAGTATTTCCGCAAGGCGGGTGTGCCCGCGCGCTTGCGCAAGGTGCGTGAAAAGGGCGTGCCGGAGTTTCTGTGGCGGTCGGCTCCGGCCGATGACAACGAGGAACTGGGCGGAGAGACCTCCTCCAAGCAGGTGTTCGACCGGCTCGCCGGCGCCTGGGCCTATTGGGGCTGGAAGGGCGGCTATTTCACCGATGAGG
>CAYGNB010000140.1:0-7857 GCA_964351135.1 uncultured Rhodobacterales bacterium
TCGAAAGCGTGGCGCTGCAGGCGCTGGTCTCCGAACCGATCAAGCCCTGCATGGATGTGGTGGTCATGGCCAACACCGTGCATGGCTACATGAGCCAGTCGGACAAGGGTGAAATGGTGATCGGCGGCGGCGCGGACGGGTTCAACAACTATACCCAGCGCGGCAGCTTCCATCATATCGAGGAAACCGTGCGCGCGCTGGTCGAAACCTTCCCGATGATCAGCCGGCTCAAGATGCTGCGCCAATGGGGCGGGATCGTGGACATGACCGGCGACCGCTCTCCGATCCTGTCGAAAACGCCGCTCGACGGCTGTTTCATCAACTGCGGCTGGGGCACCGGCGGGTTCAAGTCGATCCCCGGCTCTGGCTGGGGCATGGCCGAACTGATGGCCACCGGGCGGTCGGCCTTGACCGATCCGTTTTCGCTGGACCGGTTTCACCAAGGCCGCTTCATCGACGAAAGCGTGGCTGCGGGGGTGGCGCACTGATGGCCTATTCCCAAACCCAGGCCGACACCATGCGCGCCGATCTCGGGCCGCTGCCGGGGCTGTCGGAAAAGAAGATGTTCGGCGGGCTGTGTTTCCTGCTGCATGGCAACATGATCGGTGGCGTTGGCGGGCAGGGCGCGCTTTACCGCCCCGGCAAGGATCGCGAGACAGCCGCGCTCGCGCTGCCCGGTGTGACGCCGATGGTGATGGGCGCCCGGCGGATGGGTGGTTTCGTGCGGCTGTCGGACGACCGTTTCGATGACGACGAAACCCGCACCCGCCTGACCGAACTGGCGCTGGCCCATGTGGCCGGCCTGCCGCCGAAGGAGTGAGCCGATGCTGATCCTGACCTGCCCCTATTGTGGCGTCGAGGCCGATGAAACCGAACTGCATGGCGGTGGCGAGGCCCATCTGACCCGCCACGGTCCGGGGTCGCCGGATGACGCGTTCCATGACTATCTGTTTTCGCGCGAAAACCCCCGTGGGGTGCATTTCGAACGCTGGCGGCATGTAAACGGTTGCGGCAAATGGTTCCATGCGGCCCGCTGCACCGCCACGCTCGAAGTGTTCGGCACCTATCCGGCGCAGACCTCCGAACCGCCGCAGGCGATCCGGGACGCGATCACCGCCAGACGCCCGGGCTGGCGCTGGAGGGATTTCGCCTGATGCTTCCTCTTGCCAGAAATATCCCCGCCGGAGGCTCCGGCATCTCCACCCGTGAAAGGCCAGCCGCATGAGCACCCGTATCGCCACTCAGGGCCGTCTGATCGACCGCGGCAAGACCCTGCGCTTTACCTTCAACGGCCGCGAACTGACCGGCCATCCCGGCGATACGCTGGCCTCGGCGCTGCTCGCCAACGATCAGGTCATGATGGGTCGGTCGTTCAAATATCACCGCCCGCGCGGAGCGGTGGCCGCAGGCGCCGAGGAACCCAACGCGCTGGTCAATCTCGGCGATGGTGCGCGGTTCGAGCCCAATCAGCGCGCCACCACGACCGAGCTGTTCGACGGGCTGCTGGCGCGGTCGCAGAATCACTGGCCCAGCCTCGAATTCGATGTCGGCGCCATCAACGCCAAACTGTCGCGCTTTCTCCCGGCGGGGTTCTACTACAAGACCTTCATGTTCCCGCGCGCGTTCTGGAAACATGTCTACGAGCCGGTCATTCGCCGGTCGGCGGGGCTGGGGCAGGTGCCCAAGAGCCGGGACGCGGACCGTTATGAACACCTGCACGCCAGTTTCGACGTGGCGGTGGTCGGCGGTGGCGTGGCGGGGCTGACCGCCGCGCTCGAGGCCGCCCGCGCGGGCGCGCGGGTGCTGCTGATGGAGCAGAGCGCGCATTGGGGAGGCCGCGCGCCGGTCGACGGCGGCGAGATCGACGGGCGCGCACCGCAGGCGTTTGTCGACGCCGCGCTGGCCGAACTCGGCGCAATGGACAACGTCACCCTGCGGCTGCGCTGCATGGGGGCGGGTGTCTACGATCACGGTTACCTGCTGGGCTATGAACGGCTGACCGATCACGCGCCCGAAACCCCGGCTCCGCGCCACCGGCTCTGGCGTATTCGCGCCCGGCGGATCGTGATCGCCACCGGCGCCATCGAGCGCCCGCTGTCTTTTGCCGGCAATGACGTGCCGGGGGTGATGCTGGCTTCGGCCATGCGCGACTACGTTGTGAACTGGGCCGTCGCGCCCGGATCGCGCGTGGTCATCGCCACCAACAACGACGATGCCTATCGCACCGCGCTGTGCCTGCATGCGGCGGGGATCACCGTGCTGCGGGTGCTGGATGCACGCGAAACCGGCGGCGGGGCGCTGATGCAACAGGCGGCGGAGGCCGGTATCCGCGTGGATTGCGGCCGCGCCATCGGCAAGGTCACCGGCGGCAAGCGTGTGCGCAAGGTCAAGATCTGTGCCCAGCACGGGCAGGGCGGCGCACTGGAAGAGATCGAGGCCGACGCGGTCGCCATGTCGGGCGGCTGGTCGCCGGTCGTGCATCTGTGGTCCCATTGCGGCGGCAAGCTGATCTGGGACGAGGCACAGGCGCATTTCCGGCCCGACCCGGACCGCCCGCCAACAGGGGCCGACGGGCAGGGTTTCGTGATCGCCGCAGGCACCGCCAACGGTGCGCTCGACCTGGCCGGTGGGCTGGCCGACGCCCATGCGGCAGGCCACACCGCGGCCGAAGGCGCGGGGCTGAAGCCGAAGAAGTCCACAACACCGCACGCCGCGCAGGCGTCCGAGGCCGCATCCGAACCGGTATGGCTCATGCCCGCGCGGGCAGAGCCTGGACTGCGGGCAAAGGCCTGGCTCGATTTCCAGAACGACGTCAAGGTGTCCGACGTGCAACTTGCCGCGCGCGAGGGGTACGAAAGCGTCGAGCACACCAAGCGCTATACCACGCTGGGCATGGCCACAGATCAGGGTAAGCTGAGCAATATCAACGGGCTGGCCACGCTGGCCGATGCGCTGGGTGCCGAGATTCCTGCCGTGGGCACCACCACCTTCCGTCCGCCCTATACGCCAATCTCGATGGGTGCGATCGCCGGCGAGGCACGTGGCACACTGTTTCAGCCCGTGCGGCAGACGCCGATGCATGACTGGCACGCCGCCCATGGCGCCCAGTGGGAGCCGGTCGGCCACTGGCGTCGGCCCTACGCCTATCCGCGCGCGGGCGAGTCCACCCATGACGCGGTGATGCGCGAGGTAAAGAACGTTCGCGAAGCCGTTGGTTTGCTTGATGCTTCCACGTTGGGCAAGCTGCTGATCAAGGGGCCGGATGCGGGCCGGTTCCTCGACATGCTCTATACCAACATGATGTCCACGCTGAAACCCGGGCGCTGCCGCTATGGGCTGATGTGTTCGGAAAACGGCTTCCTGATCGACGATGGCGTGGTGGCGCGGATCGACGAAGATACCTGGCTGTGCCACACCACGACCGGCGGGGCCGAGCGCATCCATGCCCATATGGAGGAATGGCTGCAGACCGAATGGTGGGACTGGCAGGTCTATGTGGCCAATGTCACCGAACAATATGCGCAGGTCGCTGTGGTCGGTCCGAGCGCGCGCAAGCTGCTGGAAAAGCTGGGCGGCATGGACGTGTCAAAGGATGCATTGCCGTTCATGGCTTGGGTTGACGGCGAGATCGGCGGATTTCCGGCCCGTGTCTATCGCATCTCGTTCTCGGGCGAACTGAGTTATGAGATCGCGGTGCCCGCATCGCGGGGCCGCGCGTTCTGGGAAACCTTGTTCGAGGCTGGGCGCGAGTTTGGGGTGATGCCCTATGGCACCGAATGCCTGCACATCATGCGGGCCGAGAAAGGCTTCATCATGATCGGGGATGAAACCGACGGAACCGTGATCCCGCAGGATCTGGGGCTCGACTGGGCGATCTCGAAGAAGAAGGAAGATTTCCTGGGTAAGCGGGCACAAGCGCGCAGTCACATGACCGACCCGGACCGCTGGAAGCTGGTGGGGCTGGAAACCACTGATGGATCTGTTCTGCCCGATGGCGCCTACGCGGTCGATGACGGGGTGAACGAAACCGGCCAGCGCAAGGTTCAGGGCCGGGTCACCTCGGCCTACCATTCGCCGACCCTGGATCGGGGCATTGCCATGGGGCTGGTCCGCCACGGACCCGACCGTATGGGCGAGGTGCTGGAATTCCCCGGCACCGACGGCAAGACCTATCATGCCCGGATCGTGGACCCGGTGTTCTATGACAAGGACGGGGAGAAGCAGAATGTCTGAAGCGGTGAGCGCACTGGACGGCATGACCTTTGACGGGTTCGTGACCCTGCGCGAAACGGGCCTGCAGGGTATGATCACCCTGCGCGGCACTCTCGAGTCGCGGCCGCTGAAGGCCGCTCTGAAAGCGTTTGGTGTAGCTCTGCCGAAACAGCGTGCGATTGTGCAGGCGGGCGACCGCGCTGTCGCATGGATGTCGCCGGACGAACTGCTGCTGCTCTGCCCGTATGATGAGGTCGGCGGGGCGCTTGCGGCTTTGCGTGTCACGCTGAGCGACACTCATGCGCTGGCGGTTGATGTCTCGGACGCCCGCGCCATGTTCGAGATGCGCGGGGAGCGGGTGCGCGAGGTGATGGCCAAGCTCGCCCCCGTGGATTTCGCCCCCGGTGTTTTCGAACCGGGAGAGATCCGCAGATCGCGCATGGCACAGGTGCCGGCGGCGTTCTGGATGCCCGATGGCGAAAGCATGCGGATCGTCTGTTTCCGGTCGGTGGCGCCCTACATGTTCGACCTGCTGAAGACCTCGGCGCTGCCGGGTTCGGAGGTGGGGTTGTTTTGACCCGGGGCGTGGCCTCCGGTGATGCGCCGCGCCCGTAATCGCTCATAGCCGGCGGGCGTTCTTTGGGACACCCCCTTGACCTGCCGGGGCGCGCGGCTCATGAAACGGGTAACGCACACCAATGACGGAGGGCCGACACATGGCTTTTGAACTACCGGATCTTCCCTATGCCCATGATGCACTGGCAGCCAACGGAATGTCGGCGGAAACGCTGGAGTACCACCACGACCTGCACCACAAGGCGTATGTGGACAACGGCAACAAGCTGATCGAAGGCACCGAGTGGGCCGACAAGAGCCTCGAAGAGATCATCGTCGGCACCTATGATGCCGGCGCAGTAGCGCAGAACGGGATTTTCAACAATATCAGTCAGTTGTGGAACCACAACCAGTTCTGGGAAATGATGGGACCGGGCGAAAGCAAGATGCCGGGTGAGCTGGAAAAGGCAATCGCCGACAGCTTTGGTTCGGTGGATGAGTTCCGGGCGGCCTTCAGCGCCGCGGGTGCGGGCCAGTTCGGATCGGGCTGGTGCTGGCTGGTGCAAAACCCTGACGGATCGCTGGCGGTAACCAAAACCGAGAACGGCGTGAACCCGCTGTGTTCGGGCCAGACCGCGCTGCTGGGCTGCGATGTGTGGGAACATTCCTACTACATCGATTTCCGTAACAAGCGACCGGCCTATCTGGAAAACTTCCTGAACAATCTTGTGAACTGGGAAAACGTCGCCGCGCGCATGAGTTGACAGCGCACTGACGCGTGACAGCAGGGCGCCCGGGCCAGAGGTCCGGGCGCTTTTTCGTTCGGCCCCTGCGCGGGTGGCGGATTGCGGGAGCCTCCGGCGGGGATATTTTCGGCAAGAGGAAGTGGGGGCGATCAGGTCAGGGCGGCGCGCAATGTGGTCATTGCCTCGTCGGGCGTGTCGGCCCAGTCAACGAACCCGGCCAGCGAGGCCTCGGCAAAGCCATCTGCGATGATGCCATCCAGCAGCGTTCTGAGCGGTGTCCAGTAGCCCCCGGAATTCAGCACGACAATCGGTTTGGCGTGCAGGCCGAGCTGACGCCAGGTGAGGGCCTCGAACAGTTCGTCCAGCGATCCGGCGCCGCCGGGCAGGACCACCACCGCATCGGCATTCATGAACATGACCTTCTTGCGTTCATGCATCGTCTCGGTGACCACGTAGCGATTCAGGTCGCTCTTGCCGACCTCGCGTGCAACGAGATGGGTGGGAATGACGCCGAACGTATCGCCGCCGCCCGCTTGTGCCGCCCGCGCAACCGCCCCCATCAGCCCCACATCGCCCGCGCCATAGACCAGGCGCCAGCCTTCGGCCGCCAGCGCGTGGCCCAGGGCGGTTGCGTGTTCGGTGTAGAGCGGCGTTGCGCCGGCGCGCGATCCGCAATAGACACAGACGGATTTAACGGACATCGGCGGCCTTTCGCGTTGATTGTCGGGAATAACTTCGGCTTGGACCGGTGATAGCGCGGTCGCCGGAGAGGCTCAACCGGCAGCGGTGGGCGGGCAAGAGGAAAGCGCATGGCGAGATTTTCCGGCGCATATGGAACCGGGTGGGCCAGCTGGGCACTGGGGGCGGCGATCGCTGCGGTGGTGGCGCTGGCCTGGTACCGCACGCCCGGACCCGAAGCCCCGGAAACCGGTGCAGACCGGCCGGAGATGGCGGCGACGGAACCTGCGCGTGCATCCGGGAGCCCGGCAGGGCCGGAGGATGTGAGCGCGGAGCAGGACGGCGAGGCACAGCCCGCAACCGATGCCGGTGATGAGGCTGTCGCGCAGGATGCACCGTCGCCGCAGCCCGAGCCGGATACACTGCCGCCGGCAGACGAACCCGCGCCAGCGCTGCCCTCGATTGATCTGGCACGGGTCGACGATACCGGAATGGTTGTGGTCGCGGGCCGCGCAGCCCCCGGCAGCCGTGTGACGGTGCTGCTGAACGGGCGCGCGGGCGACGTGCAGGAGGTTGATGCCGGCGGCGCCTTTGCCTCGATCATCGCGATGGAACCGGGCGACGATCCGGTGGTTCTGACCCTGAGCGCGGAAACGAACGGGGCCGTGGCGGCATCGGAAGATCAGGTGATCCTCGCACCGCGCCCGGACAGGCCGCAGATAGCGGATGCGGGGCAGGACATCGCGGTTGAGGCGGAGGCGGTGGCACAGCCGACCCCGGCCGAGGCGGCGGTTGTGGCCAAAGCGGACAATATGGCCAATGCGGCACAAACACCTGATTTACCGCAGGCACCGACCGTGCCAGCGGAGAGCGCTGCGGAAGCCCCGGAGTCGTCGGGATCGGTTGCGGTGCTGCGGGCGTCGCGCGAGGGGGTGGAACTGCTGTCGCCATCCACAAATGCCCCGGCCGCGCCCGATCAGGTTGCGCTGGACACCATCGGTTACACCGATCGGGGCGAAGTGCTGCTGAACGGCCGCGCCGGAGCCGACAGTTCGGTGCGGGTCTACCTCGACAACAAACTGGTGGCCGAACTCGGGGCCGATGAGGCCGGACGCTGGAAGGGGCGGTTGCCGGATGTGCCGCCCGGGGTTTACGCATTGCGGCTCGACGAGCTGGGCGACGGCGGCGGCGTCGCGAGCCGGCTGGAAACGCCGTTCCAGCGCGAGGCACCGGAGGTTCTGGCGCGGCCCGGCATACAATCCCCCGGATCGGCCGTGCTGCGCGAAGTGACAGTGCAGCAGGGCGATACGTTGTGGGCCATTTCGCGCGAACGTTACGGAGACGGGTTCTTTTATGTCCGCGTGTTCGAAGCCAACCGCGAAGCGATCCGTAACCCGGATCTGATTTATCCCGGCCAGGTCTTTGCCCTGCCGGACGACCCGACCCAACGGCAGGAATAACTGTTCTTCATGTCCACAGCCACTGATCCCGAAATCCACGGCGACGAGCGCCGGTCGGGGATGCGAACCATCCGCAAGGTCGCGCCCTATCTCTGGCCCGACGACCAGCCCTGGGTCAAACGCCGGGTGGTCGGCGCATTGCTGTTGCTGCTGCTGTCCAAGCTGATCGCCGTGGGCACACCGATCCTCTACAAGGGCGCCGTGGA
>CAYGNB010000141.1:0-7848 GCA_964351135.1 uncultured Rhodobacterales bacterium
GCCACAGCCCTGCGGCGCGGTGGATAAGCCGCGTCACCGACCCATCGCAGCGCGCCGATCATCAGCCGACGGGCGATTTCGTCGGGCAAGTCCGCAAATGCCACCCGATCAAACAGGACGTCGCCACCATCGACGTGCGCCACGCGGCGGGCTGCGTCCTGCGTATAGCGATCCAGAGCCACACGGGCCTGACCGAGATTCTCGGCCACCTCAGCCAATGTCAGCGCCGATACGCCCAGCGGTTCCAGTGCGACGAGCGCCCGACGCGCCTTGATCCGGTCGAAATCGGTATTTTCGTTGCTGGGATCGTCGGCCCAGCCCAGCCCTTCGGCGCGCAGGTAGGCGCGCAGTTCGGTCCGGGTCGCACCCAGCAATGGACGCAGAAACCGGACACCGTCGACCGCACGCACGGCTGGCATACCTGAGAGGCCATCGACGCCAGAGGCGCGCGCCAGCCGCATCAGGACGGTTTCGGCCTGATCGTCGGCGGTGTGGCCCAGCGCCACCGCAGCCAGCCCCTTGTCATGTGCCCAGCGCGCCAGCAGCCCATACCGCGCGCGCCGCGCCGCATCCTGTAGATTGCCGCACCCGTCCCAGCCGTCATCCCAGACCAGCACGTCATGCACCACCCCCAGACGCGCACATAGCCGCGCGACCTCGCCTGCCTCCTGCGCCGCTTCCGGGCGCAGGCGGTGGTCCACCGTGGCAACGGTCAGTGCGGTTGGCGGGACAACACCAGTCAGAAGGTGCAGCAGGGCCACCGAATCACCGCCGCCGGACACGGCAACCCCCAGCGGCGCCGGCACCGGATCGGGCAGCGCCGCGCGCAGCCGCTCGATCAATCCAGACCGATCATTCAAGAACAGTTGAGCGCCGCCATCTCGGAGCGCGCGCGCGACTCGGCCGCGGCACCGGGGAAGCGCACCGAAATCTCGCCCAGTGTGATGCAGGCCTGATCCACCTGCCCCAGCTTGCCCAGCGCCCGGCCCAGCTCGAACAGCGCCTCGGGCGCGTCGGCACCGCTGGCATCGGCGGTAAAGGCGTCGAGATAGGCACGCGCGGCCTCGCGCGTCTTGCCCTGACCGTCATAGGCCCGGCCCAGCCCCAACCGCGCGCGCGCCGCGAACGGGCTGCCGGGATAACTGTCGCCGAACTTCGAATAAAGCGTTTCCGCCTGCGGGTAATCCCCGGCCTGCAACGCGGTTTCGGCGGCGCGGAAATCGGCCTCTTCGCCAACCGCCATCTCGCCGCTTTCAGAGGCGCCCGGCGTTTCGTTGCCGGTTGCGGGTGGCGACGCCGCCGCGGCGCCCGTGGCCGGGGCAGCCCCACCACCGAGGGTGGTCGTCTCGCCCAGCTTGCTCGTGTCTCCGCCCTCGAGCTCGACCAGCCGGAATTCGAGATCACCGATCTGATTGGTGCCATCGGTCACGATACGGTCGATACGGTGTGTCAGTTCCTCAGTCTGCGCGGTGAGCCGCTGAAGCTCGGCCTCCATGGAGGCCATCCGCTCCAACACACTGTCGCCGGTGACAGCGGCCGATGCCCCACCGGTCGTGGACAACTCACGCTTCAGCTTCTGGATCTCGACATGCAGAAAAGTCAGTTCCTGCCGGATATCGGCCAGCGTATCGGCATTCTGCGCCGACAGCGGCGAGGCCACCACCATCGTCGCCAGCGCGAGAGCCACGAGACGTTTCATCGCCTTACCCCGTCAGCCCGGCGGCCAGCACGGTGACCGCGCGGCGGTTCTTGGCATAGCACGCTTCCTCGGAACAGATCTCCAGAGGCCGCTCCTTGCCATAACTCACCACTTCGAGCCGGTTGGCCGCGACGCCGCGCGACACCAGATATTCGCGGACCGCGTTGGCGCGGCGCGCACCAAGCGCGAGGTTGTATTCACGCGTCCCCTGTTCGTCGGCGTGGCCTTCGATCACGGCGGTAAAGCCACCGTTGGCCATCAGCCAGGTTGCCTGCCCCTGAAGCACGGTCAGGGCGGTCGGCGTCAGCGTGGACTGATCCACTTCGAACAGCACCCGGTCACCCACGACCTGCTGGAAATAGGCCGGCGATGACGGGTCCGACACGGTGCCTGCCGCACCGGGGCCGCCCACCGCGTCCCCGCCGCCCGTCTTTGCCGCGTTGGAACACGCGCCCAGCACCAGCATCGCGGCGATAATTACGAACTTGCCTGCCTTGGTCATGCCCGTTCCTCTTTCTTTGTTGCGGCCTTCCTAGCACAGGCCATGTTGCATGTGAACGCGCCGCTATTGCACCGGCTTGTTCGATAGCCCCGCTATTGCAGTGGCGACCAGGACGGGTCGGACCCGCCGTCGGGTGTCGGCACCCGGCGCAGGTTGCGCCCGGTGATGTCCACCGAATAGAGCGCGGCGCGCCCGTCCGCCCCCTGGGTTTCACGGGCGAACATGATCACGCGCCCGTTGGGGGCCCATGTCGGCCCCTCATCCAGGAACGACGCGGTCAACAACCGTTCGTTGCTGCCGTCGGTACGCATCACGCCGATATGGAACCGCCCCTTGTTCTGCTTGGTAAAGGCGATCATGTCGCCGCGCGGCGACCAGACCGGCGTGCCGTAACGCCCCTGACCAAAGCTGATCCGCTGCGCCTCACCCCCGGCCACGGGCATCACATAAAGCTGCGGGCTGCCGGAGCGGTCGCTTTCGAACACGATCTGGCTGCCATCGGGTGAGAAACTGGGCGCGGTTTCGATCGAGGGCGCGCTGGTCAGGCGTGTCTGCGCCCCGGTGTCGACATTCATCGCATACAGATCGGTGTTGCCCCCCTTGCTGAGCGAGAACACCACCGTGCGCCCGTCCGGGGCAAAGCGGGGCGCAAAGCTCATGGTGCCCTCGTCGCTTTCCAGCACCTTCTTTTGCACCTTGCCCACGTCCAGCACATGAATTCGCGGAAAACCGCTTTCATAGCTCGTGTACAGCACCCGATCACCGTTGGGCGAAAACCGGGGCGCCAGCACGATGGTGGAACTGTCGGTCAGATATTGCAGGTTCGCCCCGTCGTAATCCATCAGCGCCAGCCGCTTGTGCCGGTCGTTCTTTGGCCCGGTTTCGGACACGAACACCACACGGCTGTCGAAATAGCCGCCCTCACCGGTGATCCGGCTATAGACCGCATCCGCCACCTTGTGCGCCATCCGCCGCCAGGTGTCGGTGCTGCCGTTGAACTGCAGCCCGCCGCCCAGCTCCGCGTCCGAGAACACGTCATAGAGGCGGAACTGCACCGTCAGCTGCGACCCGGAAACCGAAACCCAGCCGGTCACCACCGCCTGAGCATTGATCGCCTTCCAATCGGCATATTGCAGCGGCGCGTCGAAATCGCCGGCGTTGCTGATAAAGGCATCGGCCGGAATTTCCCGGAACAGTCCCGTACCGGTCAGATCGGCTGCCACGAGACGCGAGATCGACCGGGCCAGGTCCGCCGACCCGGCATCGGCGGCCTCGAAATCGGGCACCGCGATCGGCAGCGGTTCGATCACGCCTTCGGTAATCTCGATACGCAGCGGGCCGGTCTGGGCATAGGCGCCTCCCGTCAGAAGGGATGCGGCGAACAGAACGCCGGTCAGCAGTTTCCTCATTTGATCTGCATCCTTTCAGGGTTGAACGTCATCTCGATATCACGCCACTGGTCGAATTTCGCCGCCGGAAGATCGAAGCCCCGCGCCCCGCAGCGGATAATCGCGCGGCGCGCCGCCTCGAACGCCTGTTCGGCGGCCCCGCCCGAGCCTCCGCTGGACGACAGCATCCGGATCGATTCGCGCACCGGCACCCCGTCGCGGGCCATGCTGACGCCGACGACCACGGTGGTGCGCAGCGCCTCGGAGGACAGCGACCCGACGTTCCAGCACCGCGACACAGCGACCCGCAGGCCTTCCTTCTCGCCCGCAGTCAGCGGCGGCCCCGCAGGTGCGGCGGGTTCGGGCGCCTCATCGCCACCGTCTGCCAGGGCTGCGGCCAGCGCATCCTCGATGGCACTGTTGGTGTCGGGGTCAGGCTCGGCCGCCGGCGGTTCCGGTTGGGGTTCAGGCGTGGTTTCGGGTTCCGGATCGGGGGCCGGACGCCGCTCGGGGCGCGACAACGGCCGGGCCGAGGCGAGCGGCGCCAACGATTCGCGCTCATTGGCTTCGGTTTCAATCCGGTCCCCGGCTTCTTCGGGCGCTGTGGCCTCCTGCGCGTCGCGGTCGGACTGCGCGCCATCCTCCTCGACCACCGCCGGTGTCGTGTCGGTGTCCGGCACAGCGTCGACCGGCGGCGGCGCAACCGGATCCGGCGCGACCCGTTCCGCCGGGCGCGGCTCGGGCTGTGCCTGCGGCGCCTCGGGGGCATCCGGCACCTCGGGTTGCGGCGGCAGCGCCGCGGTGTCCTGCGACAGTTCGGGAGCCTCGGTAACAGGCGGCTCCGTCGGTTCTTCCGTTTGCGCCTCGGGCGTCGGTTCCGGCCGCGCGGGCGGCCGCTGCGAAACCTGCGGCGCGTCCGGCGCACTGAGCGCGGCAAAATCCTGGGCCGAGATCAACGACACCTCATGTACCTCATATGGCAGCGGTTCGGACCGGAACGCGCCACCCAGCAACGCCCAGCCAATCAGCGCCAGATGCGCCGCCCCTGAAATCTTGGTGCCGGTCTGCACGACGCCGCCTCACTGCCCGCCATCGTCCAGCGTCGGGCCACCGGTATCGGTCACCAGCCCCACGTTGAAAAAGCCCCCGGCATTCAGCGCGCCCATCACCTGCATCACCTCGGCATAGGGAATCGCACCATCCGCACGCAAAAACACCCGGTCGCCGTCACGCTCGCCGGCAATCGCGCGCAGCTTGGCCACCAGTTCGTCCCGCGCCACCGGCGTGGTCTGGATCTGCACCTCGCCATCCGCCGTCAGCGTCACGGTCAGCGGTTCCTCGCCGGATGCGGGCAGCGCGTTGGCGGCGGTCTTGGGCAACTCGACCGGCACGCCCACCGTCATCAGCGGCGCAGCGACCATGAAGATGATCAGCAACACCAGCATGACATCCACAAACGGGGTCACGTTGATTTCGGCCATCGGACGGCTGCGTCCGCGTCCGCGCCGCCGTCGCCCCCCGGCCGGTTTCTGTTGCACGCCCGCGCCCATCGGTCAGGAATCCAGTTGCCGGGACAGGATGGTGGCAAACTCGTCGGCAAAGGCTTCGTAGCCGGCCACGATCCGGTCGCAATCCGCGCTCAGTTTATTGTAGAAAATCACCGCCGGCACCGCCGCCAGCAGCCCCAGCGCGGTGGCCAGCAACGCCTCGGCGATCCCGGGTGCCACCACGGCGATGTTGGTGTTCTGCTGTTCGGCGATCTCGATAAAGGCGTTCATGATGCCCCAGACGGTGCCGAACAGCCCGACGAACGGCGCCGTGGCCCCGATCGTGGCCAACACCGACAGCCCGTTCTGCAGCCGCTCCGACTGTTTGCTGATCGCCACATCCATCGACCGGTCGATCCGCGCCTGCGCCCCGGCGATGAACCCGCCATCCTGCCGGTGCGACCGCCGCCATTCGGTCATCCCGGCGGCAAAGATCTTCTGCGAATTGCCCGCAGGCTGCGCGCCGATCTGCTCATAGAGCCCGTCCAGCGGCTCGCCCGACCAGAAGGCCCGGTCGAACACCGACGCCTCGGAGCGCGCCGCGCGGTAGGTGATCAGCTTTTGAATGATGATCGCCCAGGACCAGAAAGACGCCACCAGCAGCGACAACATCACCAGCTTCACCAGGAAGGTCGCGCGCGCGAACAATCCCCACAACGAGAAATCAATCCCCTGCGCCAACGCCAAGGTCTCTGCTTCCATCTGCCTGCTCTTTTCTCTCGTGTCCGGCCCTGCGCAAGGCCGTGTCATTGCGCGCAGACTATCGCAGATAGGCAGCGATTGCCAACACAACCACCCGTGAGGACATGTTACGTCAACAATGCGCGAATCTCTGCCGGAAGCCGCACGGGACGGCCTGCGGCATTCATGCAAACGGCGGTGACCGACGCGCGAAAGATCGGCGTTTCGCCCCTGAGCACCAGCTGATCCATCACCAGCCGCGCCCCCGAAACCGACCGCATGGTGGTTTCCACCACCAGTTCGTCCTCGAACTTCGCGGTAGACAGGTATTCCGCCTCGATCCTGCGCACCACCCAGACGATGCCGGCCTCGCGCATGGCGTTCTGGTCATTGCCCAGTTGCCGCACCCAGTCGCTGCGCGCGCGCTCGATATAGCGCAGGTAATTGGCGTGATAGACGATCCCGCCCATGTCTGTGTCTTCGTAATACACCCGCACCGGGAAAAGATGCACGCTCATGCCGATGCCTCCAGCCGCGCGAAAATCCGCAACGCATGGCTCCGGTCCCCGGCCTGGGCCGGCAGTACCGGATCATAGGCCGCACGCATGACCCCGGCGATGTCCGGCCGCAGGATCACGGCCTCCCCGGCCCGCGCCAGGGGTGACCGGTCGCGAAACGCCGCCGGTGCCCACAGCAACATGACCTGCACCACCTGGGCCAGCGCCAGTTCCTCGGCGGGCTGCGCCGCCATCGCATCGTCCATGCACAGGAACACGAACGCCGCGCGGATCGCGCCCGCCTCGTCGAAACGGAAAACCCGGTACTGGTTGGCACCCGCCGCCTTTAACCGCGCGACCAGCGGCGCGAGGTCCGGCACCAGCCGATCCAGGTCGGGCACCCCCAGAAGATCCGCCCAGTCGCGAAAGAAAAACACCATGCAGTTCGATCCCAGCTCGGGATCGGTCTCCGCCAATTGGTGGCCGGTCAGCGTGGCCACCGCCTCAAACGCCCCCTTGACCACCCCCAGCGTCGCCTCCTCGACCCCGAACACCACCGGCGCGACAGGCCGGCCCCAACGGGCAAAGGCATACGCCCCGTCATCGCGGGTGAACAGCGTTTCGATCTCTTCCGGTGTCACGGCCGCTTCCTCTTGCCCGAAATATCCCCGCCGGAGGCATAAAATCCTATTGCGGCGGCATCAACCGAAGAGATCGTTCTGCCCCTTGCGCGGTGCCGGCACCGCCAGACCGAGATGCTCCCAGGCCTTGCGCGCCAGCATCCGCCCGCGCGGGCTGCGCTGGATCAGGCCCTGTTGCAGCAGATAGGGCTCGACCACTTCCTCCAGCGAATCCCGGCTCTCGCTCAACGCCGCCGACAGCGTTTCGATCCCGACCGGCCCACCGCCATAGTTCTCGGCGATCAGGCGCAGATAGCGCCGGTCCGCCCCGTCGAGCCCCAGATGATCGACCCCCAGCCGGGTCAGCGCACCGTCGGCCAGCGCGCGGGTAATATGGCCATCCCCCTCGACCACGGCAAAGTCCACCACCCGCCGCAACAACCGGCCCGCGATGCGCGGAGTCCCACGGGCGCGCCGCGCAATCTCGCGCGCACCGGCGTCGTCCGCCGGCGCGCCCAGCCGCCGCGCATTGCGGGTCACGATCTCATGCAGCTCGTCGACGGAATAGAACTGCAACCGGGTCGGGATCCCGAACCGATCACGCAGCGGCGTGGTCAACAGCCCCATCCGCGTGGTCGCCCCCACCAGGGTAAAGGGCTGCAGCTCGATGCGCACCGTGCGCGCCGCGGGGCCTTCTCCGATCACCAGGTCCAGCTCGTAATCCTCCAGCGCCGGATAGAGCACCTCTTCCACCGCCGGGTTCAGCCGGTGGATTTCATCGATGAACAACACGTCGCGCGCCTCGAGATTGGTCAGGATCGCGGCCAGATCGCCCGCCTTGGCCAACACCGGACCGCTGGTCATGCGAAAATTCACCCCCAGCTCGCGCGCCATGATCTGCGCCAGCGTGGTCT
>CAYGNB010000142.1:0-7830 GCA_964351135.1 uncultured Rhodobacterales bacterium
GACCTGCTGATCGTCACCGGCGCGCTGGTGGGGTCGTCGGGTGCGATCCTGTCCTACATCATGTGCAAGGCGATGAACCGGCATTTCGTGTCGGTGATCCTGGGCGGTTTCGGCGGCACCTCGGGCCCGCAGATGGAGGTCGAGGGCGAAATGGTCGCCATCGAGGCCGACGGTGTGGCGCAGGCGCTGAACGAGGCCGACAGCGTCATCATCATTCCGGGCTATGGCATGGCGGTGGCGCAGGCGCAGCAATCGGTCAGCGAACTGGTGCGCAAGCTGCGCGCCAAGGGCAAGGAGGTGCGTTTCGCCATCCACCCCGTCGCCGGCCGCCTGCCGGGCCACATGAACGTGCTGCTGGCCGAGGCCAAGGTGCCCTATGACATCGTGCTGGAAATGGACGAGATCAACGACGATTTCCCCAACACCGACGTGGCGATTGTCATCGGTTCCAACGACATCGTGAACCCGGCCGCGCAGGACGACCCCAACAGCCCCATCGCCGGGATGCCGGTGCTGGAATGCTGGAAGGCCAAGCAGGTCTTCGTGTCCAAGCGCGGGCAGGGCACCGGCTATTCGGGGATCGAGAACCCGCTGTTCTTCAAGGAAAATACGCGGATGTTCTATGGCGATGCCAAACAGTCGCTCGACAAGCTGCTGCCGCTGATCGACTGAGCGCAGCGATACGGAAACTCAAGGCCCCGCCGTCACGGTGGGGCCTTTTGTTTTGGCGCCTGCCGGGTGGGCAGTATGCAATAGTATTCATCTAACCAATTGAAACAAGTAAGTTTTCTTTGATTTCTGGATGAAATCCGGCTATTCAGCCCCGAAAGGGGAAAACATGGCGCCGATCACCGATCATCCGCTGCGCTACGAGCTGGTCAACGAGCTGCACGCGCGGCCGTTTCCGGCGCTGTCCGCGCCATCGACGGCGGTGTTCTTCGCGGTAAAACGCCCGCGCGAGGCCGTCAGCCGCGACCGGGCGGCGGATCTCGAGCATCTGATTGCGCTGCTGGACCGGCACGGCGCACCGCATCCGCGCCCCGGCGCCACTCATTACTCCGGCCGCATCGGCCGCTACATGCTGAAATGGGAACAGCATACCGAGTTCGTGACCTATACCGCAATCTCCGATGGTTTGAGCGCGCGCCCCTTCGATCCGGCGGATTTCGACGTGTTTCCCCCCGACTGGCTGGAGCAGGCGCCGGGTGAACGGATCACATCGGTCGTGATGCGCATTTGCCCGCTGGTCAGCGACGAGGACACCACCGCATCGCTGCGTGACTGGTTCGTGCCAGAGAGCCTCGCGGTGGCGCGGGTGGTCGACGACGCCGCGGTGATGGCGGGCGATTTCCGTATCGATCCCGCGGGCAACCTGCGTTTTGCCGTGTTCGTGCGCGAAGGCACGGGCCATCGCCGCATCGGGCGCATCGTGCAGCGGCTGTGCGAGATCGAAACCTATCGCGCGATGTCGATGCTGGGTTTCGCGCGCGCGCGATCACTGATGGGCAAGATCGGTGAGATGGACAACCGCCTGGCAGAGCTGTCCATCGAGATGACCGGCGAAAAAGCTCCGGCCGACCGGGTGCTGGCCGAGTTGCTCGATATCGCCGCGCATCTGGAGGGGCTGGGGGCCCGGTCGGCGTTTCGGTTCGGCGCCACCCGCGCCTATGAGGCGATTGTGAGCCAGCGTATCACGGTGCTGCGCGAAGAGCGGTTTTCCGGGCGGCAGACGTTCGGCGAATTCATGATGCGGCGCTATGAACCCGCGATGCGCACTGTCGAGGCGACCGAGCGGCGGTTGCAGGCGCTGGCCGACCGGGCCATGCGCGCGGGCGACCTGCTGCGCACGCGGGTGGATGTCGAACGCAGCGCCCAGAATCAGGCGCTGTTGGAGAGCATGGACCGTCGCGCGGCGCTGCAGCTGCGGCTGCAGCACACGGTCGAGGGCCTGTCGGTGGTGGCGATCAGCTATTACGCGGTGTCGCTGGCTGGTTATCTGCTGGCGCCGCTGGCCAAGACCGCAGGTCTGACCAAGGCAGAGCTGCTGGCCGCTCTGACCGTGCCGGTGGCCGTTGGGGTCTGGTGGATGGTCCGGCGCATCCGGCGGCGGCTGGACTGACTGCCGTCGAAACTTCGGCTTGTCCGGCCCGCCGCCGATAACCCAGAGTGGTATCGCAACGAGGGGAGGGGACGATGGCCGTTGTTGAATATGAACGGGATGGGCGGATCGGGCGGATCACGCTCAACCGGCCCGAGGTGATGAACGCAATCGACGATGAACTGCCGGTTGCGCTGGCCGAAGCGGTTTCACGTGCAGATGCCGATGACGGGGTTCACGTGATGGTCCTGTCGGGCAACGGCCCGGCATTCTGCGCGGGCTATGACCTGACCTTTTATGCCGAAGGCAACGGATCGGGCGAAGCGACTCAGCCGATGCCCTGGGATCCGGTCAGGGACTACCGGTTCATGTGGGCCAACACCCAGCATTTCATGTCGCTGTGGCGGGCGGTGAAGCCTGTCGTGTGCAAGGTGCATGGCTTCGCCGTGGCGGGCGGGTCGGACATCGCGCTGTGCGCCGACATGACGATCATGGCCGAAGATGCGCAGATCGGGTACATGCCCGCGCGCGTCTGGGGCTGCCCGACCACCGCGATGTGGGTGTACCGGCTGGGTCCCGAACGGGCCAAGCGGATGCTGTTTACCGGCGACAAGATCACCGGGCGCGAGGCCGCCGACATGGGGCTGGTGCTCAAGGCGGTGCCGGCAGATCGGCTCGACGACGCGGTCGAGGAACTGGCGAACCGGATGGCGACGGTGCCGGTCAACCAGCTTGCGATGCAGAAGATGGTGATCAATCAGGCAATCGAACAGACCGGGCTGATGCAGACCCAGCGGTTGGCCACGATCTTTGACGGCATCACCCGCCATTCGCCCGAGGGTATCCATTTCAAGGAACGGGCGGAAAGCGTGGGCTGGAAACAGGCGGTGGAGGAACGCGACAGCGGCACGTTCGACTGGACCGCCAACCGGGAAATCCCACGGCGCAACCGCTGAGGCGCCGTTGCCCTTGGCCCCGTGCCGCGAAGCGGTTACAGATCGGGAACATGGCCACCAGGGAGGAGCCACCCGATGAAGATGAGTGATGAGAAGCGGATTGGGGCCCCCCCCGCCGCTGTCTATGCCGCAATCCTGGACCCCGATGTGCTCTGCGCCTGCGTGCCCGGTGCCACCGAAGTGACCGGGTCGCCCGAGGGCGGGTATGCCGCCGTGGTCACGCAGAAGGTCGGACCGGTCAAGGCGACCTTCAAGGGGCAGGTCACCATGTCGGATATGGTGGAAAACCAAAGCCTGACCATCGACGGCGAAGGCAAGGGGGGCGCTGCCGGGTTCGCCAAGGGGGGCGCATCGGTGAAGCTGACGCCCGACGGCGACGGCACCATGCTGGCCTATGACGTCGAGGCCAAGGTCGGCGGCAAGCTGGCGCAGCTGGGCAGCCGGATCATCGACGGCTTTGCCAAGAAGATGGCCGATCAGTTCTTTGCCAATCTTCAGGCGCATTTCGCGCCGCCCGAAGAGGACGCCGGGGAAGAGGCCGCAGCCGGCGACGAGGAAGCCGGCGCCAAGAAGGGCTGGCTGAAGAAGATCACCGGCCGAAGCTGACCGACTGCCCCGACCATGAATGCAATCCTGTCCATTCGCGACCTGCGCAAGACCTATGAGGGCGGGTTCCAGGCGCTCAAGGGCGTCACGCTCGATATCGAGAAGGGCGAGATTCTGGCCTTGCTCGGTCCCAATGGCGCGGGCAAGACGACGCTGATCTCGACCGTTTGCGGGATCACCAACGCGACTTCGGGCAGTGTAACGGTGGACGGGCACGATATCGTTACCGGCTATCGCGCGGCGCGCTCATTGATCGGGCTGGTGCCGCAGGAAATTTCGCTGGAGCCGTTCGAACGGGTGCTGAACACGGTGCGGTTCTCGCGCGGCCTGTTCGGGCGTCCCCGCGACGATGCCCGGATCGAAACCATCCTGCGGCGGCTGTCGCTGTGGGACAAGCGCGACAGCCAGATCAAGGCGCTGTCGGGCGGCATGAAACGGCGCGTGCTGATTGCCAAGGCGCTGGCCCATGATCCGCGCATCCTGTTTCTGGACGAACCCACCGCTGGCGTGGACGTCGAACTGCGCAAGGACATGTGGGACACCGTGGCCGAACTCAAGGCCGATGGCGTGACCATCATCCTGACCACGCATTACATCGAGGAGGCCGAGGCCATCGCCGACCGCGTTGGTGTCATCAACCATGGCGAATTGCTGCTGGTCGAGGACAAGGCCAGCCTGATGCGGCGGATGGGGCAGAAACAGATCGAGGTGCAATTGTCGGACCCGGTCGAGACCTTGCCCGACACCCTGAACGGATATGCGCTGGAGCTGGGCGCGGATCGGCAGAGCCTGATCTATACCTACGACACGCGGGCCGAACGCACTGGTATCACCGCGCTGCTCAACGACATCGCCGCCGCCGGGCTGACACTGCGCGACGTGCAGACCCGCCAGAGCAGCCTGGAAGATATCTTTGTGGGCCTCGTCGCTGGCGGACAGGCGGGGGCGCAGCAATGAACTGGTCCGCGGTTGCTGCCATCTACCGGTTCGAAATGACCCGGTTCTTTCGCACGCTGATGCAGAGCTTTCTGTCGCCGGTGCTGTCCACCTCGCTTTACTTCGTGGTGTTCGGCGCGGCGATCGGCAGCCGGATTCAGGAGGTCGACGGCGTCAGCTATGGCGCGTTCATCGTGCCGGGGCTGGTGATGCTGTCGGCGATCACCCAGTCGATCTCGAACGGGGCGTTCGGCATCTATTTTCCAAAGTTCATCGGCACCGTCTATGAATTGCTGTCGGCCCCAGTGAATTTCCTGGAAATCGTGATGGGGTATGTGGGCGCGGCTGCAACCAAGGCGTTGTTCATCGGCGCCGTGATCCTGATCACCGCCAATTTCTTTGTCGATATCGAGGTGCAGCACCCGGTGGCGATGGTGCTGTTCCTGATCCTCACCTGTCTCAGCTTTGCCTTGCTGGGGTTCATCATCGGTATCTGGGCCGGCAATTTCGAGCAGCTGCAACTGGTGCCGCTGCTGATCGTCACGCCGTTGGTGTTCCTTGGCGGGTCGTTCTATTCGATCTCGATGCTGCCGCCCCTCTGGCAGACCGTCACCATGTTCAACCCCGTTGTCTATCTGATCTCGGGGTTCCGGTGGTCCTTCTACGGGCTGGCCGACGTGCCGGTGGCGCTGAGCCTGATCGCCATCGCCGGTTTCACCTGCCTCAACCTCGCCGTGATCTGGTGGATCTTCAGGACAGGCTGGCGGTTGCGCAGTTGACACCGTTGCAAATTTGCCTGTGACTCGGCGGAAACCCGATGCGCGGCAAATCACTGGCAGGCGTGTCTTGTTTGACCGCGTAGCGCACTCTACATCGGAGCCCATGGACCTTCGCCTGCCTTTCCTGAACAAACCGCCCACGGTCGCGGTGATCCGTCTTGCCGGGGCTATCGGTGTCGGCGGCCGCGCGGCGCTGACCGATGAATCGCTGCGCCCCGCCATCGAAAAGGCGTTCAAGCGCGGCAAGCCCGCCGCCGTGGCGCTCGAGATCAACTCACCCGGCGGATCGCCCGTGCAATCGGCGCTGATCGCGGCGCGAATCCGCCGCCTCGCGGACGAAAAGGGCATTCCCGTCCACGCCTTTGTCGAGGATGTGGCCGCCTCGGGCGGCTATTGGCTGGCCTGTGCGGCCGACGACATCTGGGCCGACGACAATTCGGTGCTGGGGTCGATCGGCGTGATCTCGGCCGGGTTCGGGGCACATGTGTTCCTGGCGCGTCAGGGGATCGAACGGCGGGTGCATACCGCAGGCAAATCGAAATCCATGCTGGACCCGTTCCGCCCGGAAAACGAAGAGGACGTTGCCAGGCTGAAGGTGATCCTTGGTGACATACACGACAACTTCATCGCCCATGTAAAGACACGCCGCGGATCGAAACTCGACGGCAAGGCCGACCTGTTCAACGGCGATATCTGGCTGGCGCGCCGGGCTGCCGGGCTGGGGCTGATCGACGGTATCGCGCATCTGAAGCCGAAACTTCAGGAACTTTACGGCGAAAAGGTCCGGGTCCGGCGCTATGGCCCCCGCCGCCCGTGGTTCGCGCGGTTCGGGGCGCAATTGGCACAGGACGCGCTGGCCGGAGTCGAGGAACGCGCGGCCTACGCGCAATTCGGGTTGTGATGTGATCCTCAAGATCGTCTCTCTGTTCCTGATCTTCATGGTCGTGTTGGCCATGTTCGGGCGTCTGCGCCTGCCCGGATCGAAACGGCTGTCTTCGGTACGCTGCCCGAACTGCGGGCGGTTCCGGATCGGCAGCGGACCCTGCCCCTGCGGGAAGGGGCGGGGATGAGCGGACCGATCCTGCATGCCTGGCTGCTCAGCGGTCTCGGCCTCGGTATTCTGCTGCTGGGCGGCGACTTGCTGGTGCGCGGTGCGGTGAACCTCAGCCTGCGGTTGGGTGTTCCGGCGCTCATCGTCAGCCTGACCATCGTCGCCTTTGGCACCTCGGCGCCAGAGCTGCTGATTTCGATCAAGGCCGTGCTGGACGGGTTGCCGGGTATCGCGCTGGGCAACGTGATCGGGTCGAACACGGCCAACATCCTGCTGGTGCTGGGGGTGCCGGCCATGCTCGCCACCCTGCACACGAGCGAATGCAACACCCGGCGGACCTATCAGTTCATGATCCTGGCATCGCTGTTGTTCATCGCGCTGGCCACGCGCGATGTATTCGACAAGCTGGCCGGCCTGCTGCTGCTCGCTGCGCTTGCCGTGGTGCTGACCGATGCCTTTCGCACCGCGCGCAGGCATAAGCGGGCGGGTGACCACGATGACCTCGAAGAGATCGACGAAGCCGATCCGGATATGCCGTACTGGCGCATCGCGCTATACCTGCTGCTCGGGCTGATCGCGCTGCCCGCCGGGGCCAACCTGCTGATCGAATATGCCAGCCTGATCGCGCGCACCTATGGTGTCAGCGATGCGGTGATCGGCCTGACGCTGGTCGCGCTGGGCACCTCTCTGCCCGAACTGGCGACCACGGTCATGGCCGTGTTGCGGCGGCAGGCGGATGTGGCGCTGGGCAACGTGATCGGGTCGAACATGTTCAACCTGCTCGCAATCATCGGTGTGGCGTCGCTGGTGGGGCCGATCAGGGTCGATCCCGAGTTCCTGCAATTCGATCTGTGGGTGATGCTGGGCGCGTCCCTGTTGCTGATCCCCTTTGTCTATTCCCGCCGGGACATCACCCGTAAATGGGGTGTGGTGCTGACCCTGCTCTATGCGGTTTACATCATTTCGGTCCTGAAATGACGCGGGCGCTGGTCACCGGCGCCGGGAAACGCCTGGGGCGGGCGATGGCGCTCTATCTCGCCGGGCGCGGGTTCGATGTGGCTGTTCACTACGCCACCTCGCGCGACGAGGCCGAGGATACGGCGACGGCGATCCGGGCGATGGGTCGTGTCGCGGTACTGCTGCCGGCGGATCTGTTGGATGAAACGCACAGCCAGACGCTTCTGCCGCAGGCGGCACAGGCGCTGGGCGGTCCGATCACCTGTCTGGTCAACAACGCGTCAGTGTTCGAATACGACAACTATGCCAGCGCTACGCGTGACAGTTGGGACCGGCATATCGAAAGCAATCTGCGCGCGCCGTTCGTGCTGACCCAGGCGATGGCGGCACAAGGGTTGGAGCCCGCCCGCGACGACGACGGAGAGCCGGTTGCCACCGGCCTGATCG
>CAYGNB010000143.1:0-7787 GCA_964351135.1 uncultured Rhodobacterales bacterium
TGGCTGCGCCCCGGCGACCGGCTGGTGCTGAACGACACCCGCGTGATCCCGGCCCGTCTGGACGGGCGCCGTTGGCGCAATGGGCCACAGGGGCGCACGTCAGCCCATATCAGCGTCACCTTGCTCGAACCCTGCGCCGATGGCTGCTGGACCGCGTTGCTCAAACCGCTGAAAAAGCTGCGGCCTGGCGAAACCATCGAGTTTGCCGCCGGGCTCGCCGCGCAACTGGAGCGGGTCGAGGACGGGCAGGCGTATCTGCGGTTCAACCTTGCGGGCGACAGCTTCGACGAGGCGTTGTCACAGGCCGGGGACATGCCGTTGCCGCCCTACATCGCTGCCCGGCGCGCCGCTGATGACCGGGACCGCACCGATTACCAGACCGTCTGGGCGCGTAACCCCGGCGCCGTCGCAGCCCCCACCGCGTCGCTGCATTTCGATGATGCCCTGCTGGACAGCCTGCGCGCGCAGGGGATCGCATTCACCCATGTCACCCTGCATGTCGGCGCGGGCACTTTTCTGCCGGTCAAGGTGGACGACGTGACCACCCACCGGATGCACGCCGAATGGGGCGAGGTCAGCGAGGCCGCCGCCGCCGAGATTGCCGCGACCCGCGCCGCGGGTGGACGTGTGATTCCCGTCGGCACCACGGCGCTGCGGTTGATCGAAACCGCAGCGCGGGGCGGCACCATCGCGCCGTGGCGGGGCGAGACCGACATCTTTATCTATCCCGGCTTCGAATTTCAGGTGACCGACGCGCTGATGACCAATTTCCACTTGCCGAAATCGACCTTGCTGATGCTGGTTTCCGCGCTTATGGGGCAGGACCGCATCCGCGCGATCTACGATCATGCGCTGCGGCGCGAGTATCGTTTCTTTTCCTATGGCGACGCGTCGCTGCTGGTTCCCGATCCGGCAGCGGGCCGTTAGAAAAGACGAAAGCGACGGTATTTTGTCGTAGACTGACGCGGCAGGATGCGGCCGTGATCTGCTAGCAGGCGGGCAGGGCGCGGACGGGCGGCAAGGGGAACGGCCGATGATCCAGGTATTGGGAAGCGCATGGGCGCTGCTCTTGGGGATGCTGCTGCTGATGGTCGGCAACGGGCTTCAGGGCACGTTGCTGGGTGTGCGCGGCGAGATCGAGGGATTTTCGACCTTCGAGATGTCCATCGTGATGTCCTGCTATTTCGTCGGCTTTCTGGGCGGGTCGCGGCTGGCGCCCGACATGATCCGCCGCGTCGGCCATGTGCGCGTCTTTGCCGCCCTGGCGTCGTTCATCTCGGCGGTGATGATCCTCTACCCGGCCTTTACCGACCCGATAGCATGGTCGCTGGGGCGGGTTGTCATCGGGTTCTGTTTCTCGGGCGTGTACGTGACCGCCGAAAGCTGGCTGAACGATGCAGCCGATAACGAGAATCGCGGCCAGGCCCTGTCGCTCTACATGATTGTCCAGATGGCCGGTGTGGTCACCGCGCAGGCGCTTCTGCTGGTGGGGGATCCGTCGGGATACGAAACATTCGTGCTCGCCTCGGTGCTGATCTCGATTTCTTTCGCACCGATCCTGCTGTCGATTTCGCCTGTGCCGGCCTTCGAGACCACGCAACCGATGAGCTTGAAGCGGCTCATGCAGATATCGCCGCTGGGTTGTGTCGGCATGTTCCTGATGGGGGGCGTGTTTTCGGCGCTGTTCGGGATGAGCGCGGTCTATGGCGCGATGGTCGGGCTCAGCCTCGTCCAGATTTCCATGTTCGTCGCGGCCTTTTATGTGGGGGCGACGATCTTTCAGTATCCGCTGGGCTGGATGTCGGATCGCATGGATCGCCGCCTGCTGATCCTTGGGGTCGCAGCCGGAGCTGGGGCCGCATCGGTGACTGCGATGACGTTGGGTGGCAATTTCGGTATTCTTCTGGCCGCCGCCATCGTGATCGGCGGGCTTTCGAATCCCCTTTATTCATTGCTGATCGCGCATACCAACGACTATCTCGACCACCAGGACATGCCGGCGGCCTCGGCCGGGCTGGTGTTTATCAACGGGCTGGGGGCGATCTTTGGTCCGCTGATCAACGGCTGGCTGATGGATGACGGGGTGGTCGGGCCGCAGGGGTTCTTCCTGTTCATGGCGTGCCTGCTTCTGGCGCTCGCCGGGTATGCCGCCTATCGTACCACCCGTCGCCCGCCGGTGCCGCTCGAGGAAACCGGGATCATGACGCCGATGGCACCCACCGGTTCACCCGTTGCGGTTGAGCTGGCCCAGGAATACGCGATCGAGACCGATCTGGATGAGCAGGACGCCGAGTTCGAGCGTTAGCGCCCAAAGTCCGAAACGCTTACGTTGGGGCAGGTTTGCAACAGTTTCGTGTCATGTCGAAACTGTTGCAAAAAGTTACTGGTTTGGCTAAAATTTCAGTATTTTAGTGTTGTTAGTTGGGGGGCGTTTAGGAGTGGAGTTATGCTCATGGTTGGCCCTGAAGAAGTACTGAGTTTCTGGTTGGATGAAGTGGGTGGCGACAAGTGGTTCGCCCAGGATGCGGCGCTGGACGCCGAAATCACCAGTCGGTTCAAGGATGCGTGGGACGCGGCGCGTAGCGGGCAGTACGGCCTTTGGCTGACATACCCGAGCGGGGCGCTGGCTTACATTATCCTCACCGACCAGTTTCCGCGCAACATGTTCCGTGGTTCGCCGATGGCCTTTGCCACGGATCGGGCGGCACTGGCGGCGGCGAAGGTTTCGGTGGACCGGGGATGGGATCTGCGGATCGACGAACCGGCGCGCAGCCTGTTCTACATGCCGATGATGCATTCCGAGAACCTGTGCGATCAGGAACGGTGCATTCGTCTGATCTGCGAACGGATGCCTGAAACCGGCGCGCAGTTTCTGATGCATGCCAAGGCGCATCGCGAAATCATCCGCCAGTTCGGCCGGTTTCCCTATCGCAACGACGCGTTGCATCGCGACGCCACGCCGCCCGAGACGGAATTTGTCGCCAGCGGCGGTTACGGGCGTACGCTGCGCGAGTTGCGGATGGCAAGCTGACCTGACCCGGCTCTGATCCGTCAGGGTCAGGATGTCGGCGACGGCTCTGGTGCGGTACAGCCGCGTAGTTCGGCCGCCTTGGCGCCGAAGGTTTCGGCGGCGGTTGTGATCGCCTGATCGATCAGCCGTTCCGGGGTGCCGGCCAGATCCTGAAGGCTGGTGCGCATGTCATCCAGCTGCGCTTCGATCTTTGCGCTTCGCGCCCCGATTCTGGCCCGTGTTTCCGCCGTCAGTTCGCCGCTGCCGGATTGCAGCGACGCCAGATCCGCGCGCAGGCCGATAACCTCATCTCGGGTGGCCTGTATCTCTTCGCGCAGCGGGGTGACGATCTCAAGGTTGCTGGCAAAGTCCACCGCGATCCTGTCGACGGTTTTCGACAGTTGCCACAGCAGGAACAGGCAGACAGCCGCCAGCAGCAGCGTGGCGTTCAGCAATGCCAGTACAAGGTTCTTCAGCAATCTGCCCATCAGGCGGCTCCTCGGTTTCCCTCAACATTCCGTTGCATTGGTAGCGGTTCGCGGCCAACCTGCATAGAGCGTCGCGAACTCGGTGGCGGCAATTTGCCTCGATCCGCCCGCGTCGGTCAGAGGGGGCGTTGAAGCCTCCGGAAAATTAGTTTAACGGTAAACTAGTTTTTCGACTGCCAGACCCAAAGGGGGATAACATGTCTTCGAAGTCCTTTGACGTTGTCGTGATCGGGGCTGGGCCCGGTGGATATGTGGCCGCAATCCGGGCGGCGCAGCTTGGGCTAAGCACTGCCGTTGTCGAACGGGAGCACCTGGGGGGCATCTGTCTGAACTGGGGCTGCATCCCGACCAAGGCGCTGCTTCGATCCGCCGAGGTGTTCCACCTGATGCACCGGGCCAAGGATTTCGGCCTGAAGGCGGATGGCGTGGGCTACGATCTGGATGCTGTGGTCCAGCGGTCGCGCGGCGTGGCCAAACAGCTTTCCGGTGGCGTCGGACATCTGTTGAAGAAAAACAAGATCACCGTGGTGATGGGCGAGGCCACGATTCCGGCCAAAGGCAAGGTCTCGGTCAAGACCGACAAGGGGACCGAGGAACTGACGGCGAAGAATATCGTGCTGGCCACTGGCGCGCGGGCACGCGAACTGCCGGGGCTGGAGGCCGATGGCGATCTGGTCTGGACCTACAAACACGCGCTGCTGCCGCCTCGGATGCCCGGCAAGCTGCTGGTCATCGGCTCGGGCGCGATCGGGATCGAGTTCGCGAGCTTCTTCAACACGCTGGGTGCCGACACCACCGTGGTCGAGGTGATGGACCGCGTGCTGCCGGTCGAGGATGCCGAGATTTCTGCCTTCGCCAAGAAGGCGTTCTCCAAGCAGGGTATGAAGATCATGGAACAATCCATGGTCAAGCAACTCGATCGCAGCAAGGGTAAGGTCACCGCGCATATCGAGTGTGGCGGTAAGGTGGAAAAGCACGACTTCGACACGGTGATTTCCGCCGTCGGCATTGTCGGCACCATCGAAGGGCTGGGGCTGGAAAAGCTGGGCGTGAAGGTCGACCGGACGCATGTGGTGGTGGATGAATTCTGCCGCACCGGTGTCGACGGGCTATATGCCATCGGCGACATTGCGGGCGCGCCGTGGCTGGCGCACAAAGCCTCGCACGAGGGTGTGATGGTTGCGGAACTGATCGCCGGTCAGCACGCCCATCCGGTGCGCCCCGAATCGATCGCCGGCTGTACCTATTGCCATCCTCAGGTGGCCTCGGTGGGGTATTCCGAGGCGAAGGCCAAGGAGCTCGGCTATGAGGTCAGGGTCGGCCGGTTCCCGTTCATCGGCAACGGCAAGGCGATTGCTCTGGGCGAGCCCGAGGGGCTGGTCAAGACGGTGTTCGATGCCAAAACCGGTGAATTGCTGGGCGCGCATATGATCGGTGCGGAAGTGACCGAGATGATTCAGGGTTATGTGGTCGGGCGCACGCTGGAGACGACCGAGGCCGAGCTGATGCAGACGGTGTTCCCGCATCCGACATTGTCGGAAATGATGCATGAAAGCGTGCTCGACGCCTATGGCCGTGTGATCCACATGTAACGCGATGCGGGGAGCGCCCTGACGGGCGCTGCCTCCGGCGGGGATATTTTCGGCAAGAGGAAGGGGGCGGGCCTAAAGCAGGTCGAGCAACCGTTCCGGCGGCCGCCCGATGATCGCGCGGTCGCCCAGGATTGCCAGCGGGCGTTCGATCAGGATCGGGTGCGCCACCATCGCGTCGAGCAGGGCGTCGTCGCTGCTGTCGCGGTTCAGGCCGAGATCGCGAAAGACTTTTTCGCCGGTGCGCATCATGTCGATTGGGGCGAGCCCCAGCACCGCGCAAGCGGCTTCGATTTCGGCGCGCGAGGGTGCGTCGTCCAGGTAGCGGCGCACATGCAGAGGCGCCGCGCGCTCTGACAGCAGGGCCAGTCCTGCGCGGGATTTCGAGCAGCGCGGGTTGTGCCAGTATTCGATCATGTCCAGTCCTCGGTTCCGCTGCCAACCGCGTCGGCGACCGTATCGAAGCCGTCACGGGCCAGCAGCGTATCCAGCCCGGTTGCAACGCGGGCCGCCAGCGAGACCCCCTGATAGACCATCGCCGTATAAAGTTGCACCGCGGACGCCCCGGCCCGGATCTTGGCATAAGCCTGGTCTGCCGACCCGATGCCACCCACGCCGATCAGCGGCACCCGACCGTCGGTCAGGCGATAGAGCCGGGCCAGCACGCGGGTCGATTTTCCGAACAACGGCGCGCCGGACAGGCCGCCGGTTTCGCCTGCGTGGGGGCCGTGCAACCCGTCGCGATCCAGCGTGGTGTTGGTTGCGATCACCGCGTCGACGCCGCTGTCGAGCGCGATTTCGGCGATATCGGCAAGTTCCGCGTCGCCCAGATCGGGTGCGATTTTCAGGAATATCCGAACCGGGTTCGGCAACGTATCGCGCGCCGCGATTACGCCCGAGAGCAGCGCTGACAGTGCCGCCTTGCCCTGCAGGTCGCGCAGTTTTTCGGTGTTGGGCGACGACACATTGACGGTCGCGAAATCGAGATGCGGGCCGCAGCATTCGAGGACGCGGGCAAAATCGCCGGGGCGGTCGGTGCTGTCCTTGTTGGCGCCGAGATTGAGACCGATGACCGCGTCGCGTGGTCGCTGGGCCAGCCGTGCGGCGATGGCCTCCATGCCGTCATTGTTGAAACCGAACCGGTTGATGGCGGCGCGGTCGGTATCCAGCCGGAACAGGCGCGGGCGCGGGTTGCCGTCTTGCGGGCGCGGCGTGGCGGCGCCGACCTCGATAAATCCGAACCCCGCGCGGGACAGGGGGGTGATGGCTACCGCGTTCTTGTCGAACCCGGCGGCCAGGCCGACCGGGTTGGGCAGGTCCAACCCCGCCAGCCGCGTGCGCAGGCGCGGCGACGTGACCGGACCGGGCGTCGGAGCCAGACCCAGTTGCAATGCCCTGATCGCGAGGCTATGCGCGGTTTCCGGGTCCAGCCGGTGCAGCGCCGCCAGACCGATCCGTTCCGCCAGGCTCATCCGAAGCTGGTCCCGGTTTCAGTCGGTGCGCAGCGGATCAGGCGCGAGGTTTCCACGGCGGCCTGCCGATGCACCACGGCCTGCCGATACTCAGGATCGGTGACCATTTCGAGAAAGGCATGTGCCGTCGGATAGCGGGCCACGAAAATCTCGTCCCAGGATTCGTCGGCGGGCCCGATCAGCATCGACTGGAACCCGCCACGCCACTGGATGCCGGCGCCGAGCCGGGCGATAATCGGTGCGGTTTCGCGCCCGTAATTGGCATAGGCCTGCGCACCAGTCAGCCCGGCATCCGCCAGCGGATGGTCGTCGGGATAGGCGGCACGCTCGCGAAACCGCACCAGGTTCAGCATCTCGATCGGCTGGTCGCGATCCAGGACCTTGAACGCTTCGAACTGGGCGCGGTCGGGGTCGACATAGCGGGTCATGTCATCTCCTGAGGAAAGAGGTGGGTGCCGTTTTCCAGCGGCAGCGGTCGCGCCCAGAGCACCTCGTCCAGCCGCAGCGCCCGGTAGAGATGGGGGAACAGCGCGCCGCCGCGCGACACCTCCCATTTCATCGCGTCGCCACAGGCATCGGCGTCCACGGCCAGCAGCATCAGCCCGGTGGCGCCGGCAAAGTGCTTGGCCGCGGTTTCAGGGGCCTGCGCGGCGGTCGAAAAATGGATGAACCCATCGGCGAGATCGACGGGAGCCCCGTGGGTTTCGCCCGCCGCCTGCAGCGCCTTCCATTCGTCTGTGCGGAAAATCTTGTAGATCTGCATGGCGCGGTGATGCCGTGGGCCGCGCGGGGAATCAAGCCGCTTCCGCTGTGGAGATTATAGATGATCGCCGGCCAACGGAGATTTGACAGGGCCGGGATTGCGGCGCACCATCTGGCGAAAAGCTCACAAGGGGAGAGAACCCATGCCAACACGCCTGATCTGTTCGGTTGCCGCGCTGGCCGTGACGGCCGGTGCCGCCGCCGCCGATTATACGCTGACCATCCTGCACACGAACGACTTTCATTCCCGGTTTGAACCGGTCAGCAAATATGACAGCGGGTGCAGCGCCGAGGACGATGCCGAGGGCAAGTGCTTTGGCGGTTCCGCGCGGCTGATCACCGCGATCCGCGAGGCGCGGGACCGTGCCGGCAATTCGATCCTTGTCGATGGCGGCGACCAGTTCCAGGGCTCGCTGTTCTACACCTACTACAAGGGCAAGGTCGCGGCGGAGATGATGAACACGCT
>CAYGNB010000144.1:0-7741 GCA_964351135.1 uncultured Rhodobacterales bacterium
GGCAGCAGCGCGAGGCTCAGCTTGGCCGCTCCGCCCAGGTTGCGGGCCATTTCGTCGTCATAAGCATCGGGGTCGAGTTGATCGATCAGCTCGGCCCGGGTCCAGCCGGCATTCGAGATCACGACATCGGGCACCCCGCCCTCGAGGATATGTTGGGCGGCCTGTGCCACGGCCGCGTCGTCGCGCAGATCGAACGCATGCGCCTCGTCACACGCGTCCGGCACAAGGTCGCGGTCGAGATCGCACCCGACCAGCGATGCGCCCGCGGCCCCGAAGGCCGCGCAGAGCGCCCGGCCAACTCCGCCGCCCGCGCCGGTAATCACCACGCGGCTGCCTTCCAGGTCGATCATTCCTGTGGCCTTTCGTGTTTCGCCGCGCGATAACCTCCTGCAGTCAGACAGGAGATTACCATGGCCAAGCAGTATTTCGGGTCTTCGCACGTACCTCTTACGCCTGCGGTCAGGGCGGGCGATTTCGTATACGTCTCGGGGCAGGTCCCGGTCGGCGCGGACGGGCAGATCGTCGAAGGCGGCGTGGCAGCCGAAACGCGGCAGGTTCTGGAAAACGTCCGCAAATGCCTCGAAATGGCGGGCTGCGATCTCTCCGACGTCATCAAGACAACCGTCTGGCTGCGCGACCGCGATGATTTTGCGGAGTTCAACGCGGCATATGCCACGTTCTTTCCCGAAAACCCGCCCGCGCGTTCGACCGCCGAATCGCGCCTGATGATCGATATCGCGGTTGAAATCGAAGCCATCGCCTACAAACCGGTCTGAGCGGGCGCCGGGCGGTCGTAGACCGGTGTTTCGATCCCTTCCTGCCTGGCCTTGAGCTGAAGCGCAACGAAGCGGGAATAGAAGCGCGACAGCGCCAGATTGCCGCCGTGGAACCAGAGCGCCTCATGCGCCGTCGGTTTCCACATGTTGCGCAGCTCGCCCAGCCAAGGCCCCGGATCGCCCCGGATATCGGAGCCGAGGCCCCAGCACGGGCCGACCATGTCCGCGGTTTCGCGGTCGACGATGCCGGCGACGGCCTCGTTCATCGACTGATACCCGATGCAGGCGACAATCAGGTCGACCTCGATCTCGCGGCCCGAGGCGAACCGCACGCCATCCGGCGTCAGACATTCGATTTCGTCGCCTGACACCACGCCGATATCGCCATTGGCGATCAGTTCCGACGCGCCGACGTCGATGTAATAGCCCGAGGCGGTCCGCAGGGCGCGCATCATGAGACCGGTATCGTCCTCGCCGAAGTCAAAGGCGAACCCGGCATCGGCCAGCCGGTCATAGAACCCGGCGTCCTCCTGCCGGATAATGTCGTAAAGACGCTTCTGTTTATCGGCGAACAGCGCATAGGGCGTCGCCGCGCCCAGCATGTCGGCCTTGTCAGTGGTCAGCCCGGCCTCGACCGCATCCTCGGAATAGATGTCGAACCCGTATTTCATCAGCGTTTCTGACCGGACGACAATCGAAGGGCGGCGCTGGAACATTGTCACCTCTGCACCCGCCTCCCACAGATCGACCGCAACGTCATGGGCCGAACTGCCGGCCCCGATCACCAGCGCGCGTTTGCCACTGTGATCGGCACCCGACCGGTAATGTGCCGAATGCAGGACCGTGCCCCGGAACGCGGCCTGCCCCGGGAAATCCGGTTCGCGCGACGGACCGTAGGCACCGGTGCAGAACACGACCTGGCGGGGATTGAGCGTCACCTCCTCGCCCGCGCGCCGAACCCGGACGGTCCAGCGCCCGGTGTCTGGATCCCAGCTCGCCGACTCGCAGCTTGACGATGTCCAGGCATCCAGTTCGAAGATCAGCGCATAGGCTTCGAGCCAGTCTCCGATCTTGTCCTTGGGACAAAAGACCGGCCAGCCTTCGGGAAACGGCAGGTAGGGCAGATGGTCGTACCAGACCGGGTCATGCAGCACGAGGCTGCGATAGCGGTTGCGCCAGCTGTCGCCGATCCTCGTGTTCTTCTCGACAATCAGGGCCGGCACGCCGAGGCTCTTCAGACGCGCCGCCAGAGCGACACCCCCCTGACCGCCCCCGATGATCAGCACCTCGGGCTGATCGTCGTGGCCGAGCCGCCGCGCGGTTTCCGCGCGGCGTTCGGACCAGGTGATCCGGTTGCGCCCGGCACGGTGAACCAGCCCCATCGGACGGCGGCGGCCCAGCGGTTCCTCATGCCCCTTCAGGTCGGTCATGGCAGTGAACAGAACGTGGCAGAGCCCGTCGCGGATCGTGACCCGCCCCCTGCCCCATGCCACAGCGGTTTCGAACACGATCCAGGCGGCGGTCCCGTCCTCGGTCATCTCGGCCGGACCCTCGCGCTGCCAGCCCTGTGGCCGGGTGTTGCCCAGACAGGCGTCCAGCATCGCCGCGATGTCGGCGTGCCCCTCCATCGTCCTGATGTTCCAGGTGAACGCCAGCAAGTCGCGCCAGTATCCCCTCTCTTCAAACAGGCGCGTCGCCGCCTGAATATCCTCTTGGCGCAGCGCCGCGTTGAAACGATCGATCCAGGCGTCGATCGCAGCGTCCATGGTCATGGTGTCAGTCTCCCAGCGGTTCCAGCCCTTCGCCGGGCCGCGCATGTATGATGTTGAACTTGATGCGCCGCAGGTTCTCTCTCGCACGCGGGCCCAGCTGATAGCCGGCACCGGCGGCGATCACGTCGAGGATCGCAAGAAAGGCGAACCGTGACGCAGACGGCGTCAGCGCATCGGGATACTCGCCGATCCGAACCGTCAGCGCGATCGAGGCCGCCACGGCCAGCGGAGACCCCGGCCGGGTTATGGCAATCGTCTGCACGCCATAGCGGTTGGCGGTTTCGACCGCCTCGACCACCTCGGGCGTCCGTCCGGTGGCGGAAATGGCGAGAAAGACGTCCTGCGGCTTCAGGGTCGCGGCGGTCATGCGCGCCATATAGGGTTCTCGGCAGACCTCGACGGCCAGGCCATAGCGGAACAGCCGCACCTGCGCCTCGAGCGCGAGCGAGGCGGACGACCCGCCGACCCCGAAGGTCGCAACGCGTTCGGCCCCGGCCAGAACCTCGGCGGCATTCAACACATCCTCGGGCGACACCTGGCGCTCGACCTCGCGGATCGCCGCCCGCGCCTCGCCCAGAACCGACAGCCAGAAGGGTGGCAGTTCTCCGGGCGGCGTTTCCAGCGTCTCGGAGGTCAGGAAGGTTTCACCCACGGCGAGCGACTGGGCGAGCTGCAGCTTGAAATCCCGCACGCCTTCGCAGCCGATGGAACGGCAGAACCGGGTCACGGTGGGCTGGCTGACACCGGCGCGCAGCGCGATCTCGGCATTGCTGGCGCGCACCGCCTCGCGCACATCGGCGAGCACGGCATCGGCCACCGACTGCTCGGCCGGGCGCAAATCCGCGTAGCTGTCCTTGATCCTTCCGATGATGTCGGGAAGCCGGTCGCGCCGATCCTCGGAATTGTCAGCCTCTTCTGTCGCGACCATGTGCCGTCATCCAGTTTTCGAAGGGGTTACAGACAGTATGTAAGTTTATTACACACCATACTTCCATTTTGTCCAATAAATATTGACCGGAGAAACAATCATCCAAAAATGTTGACAGGTATGTAAGTAAGTTTCACAATTTTCGACAACGAGTCGAGTCGCGCCCTTCCCGCGCGACGGGTTGGAATAGGGCGGCATGTTTCATGGGCGATGCGACCGTGCAGGCGAAACTCACCATCAGATCGGCCGGCAAGCGCTATGGCGCGGTGGCGGCGCTGCAGGACTGCTCCTTCGATGTGGCGCCCAACACCATCGTCTCCATCGTCGGCCCGTCGGGCTGCGGCAAGACCACGCTTCTTTGGTCGATGTCCGGGCTGCATCATCTCAGCGAGGGCGAGATCCTGCTCGACGGCACGCCGATCACGCAGCCGCATCCCGATATCGGCCTGGTCTTTCAGGATGCCAACCTGCTGCCCTGGCGCAACCTGATGGACAACATCCTGTTCCCCTTCGAAATCAAGGGGCTCAAACCCGACCGCGACTGGATCGATCACCTGCTGGAACGGGTCAAGCTGAAGGGGTTCGAAAAGAACTTCCCGCGCGAACTGTCCGGCGGGATGCAGCAGCGCGCCTCGATCGTGCGCGCGCTGTCGCTGCGCCCCTCGGTTCTGCTCATGGACGAGCCCTTTGGGGCGCTCGACGCCTTCACGCGCGAAGAGATGAACCGGCTGGTCGAAGAGATATGGATGGAAACGCACACCACCATCGTCTTCATCACCCACTCCATCGAAGAGGCGCTGTTCCTGTCGGACCGCGTGATTGTCCTGACCCCCCGGCCGGGGCGGGTGAAAAACGACTACGTGGTTCCCTTCCCGCGCCCGCGCACCATGGAAATCATGGCCAGCAAGGACGCCTACGACCTGACCTACAGGATCAAGGCCGACATCTACGGCCAGCACGATGACGGCCTTTCGGCAGCGGCGGAGTAAGAACATGAGCGACGAAACGGGTGTTGTCGGATCGAATGTCGGAAAGGGTTTCCAGTCGCTGTCGTCCTTTGGCGCGTCCGGCCAGACGCGGCTGGAAATCGCCGCCATCATTGCCACGGCTGTCTTTGTGATCGGCGGAATGGAACTGGCCCTGCGGGTGTTCGAGGTGCCACATTACATCCTGCCGCCGCCTTCGGCGATCGTGACCGCGCTGATCAAGGATTTCCCGCTGATCCTGCCGCATCTCGGACATACGATGGTGGTGCTGCTGTCGGGGTTCTCAATCGGCGCCGGAATCGGCATGATCCTAGCCGCTGTCATCACCCAGTTCCCTTTTGCCGAAAAGATCATCGCCCCCTACATCCTGATCCTCGTCACCACGCCGATGCTGGCGCTGGTGCCGTTGCTGATCCTCAGATTCGGCTTTGGCTATGAACCCCGGATCATCGCCGTAGCGCTCGCATCCGGCCCCATGGTCATGATCAATTCCGCCACCGGGTTCCGGCGCGTCGATTCACAGAAAATCGCCCTGGCCCGGTCCTACGGGGCCAGTACGCTGCAGATCTTCTGGAAGGTGCGCGCGCCGATGGCGCTGCCGATGATCCTGGTCGGCCTGATGATCGGCGCGATCTTCGGGCTGCTGACGGCAGTCGGCGCCGAAATGGTCGGCGGCGGGTTCGGATTGGGCAACCGGCTGACCACCTATTCGTCGATGATCCAGATGCCGCAATTCTTCGGGGTCGTGCTGATCCTGTCGATGCTGGGCATCCTGATCTACGTCATCTTTTTTCTCATCGGCAAGAGATGGGCAAGCTGGGAGGCATGAGGCGGCCGAACCGGCAACAAACGTATAACCATCAGGGAGACTGAAACATGGAACGGAAGATCAAGACGGGACTGACCCGGCGCCAGCTTCTTCAGGTGACCGCAGGCGGCGTGATCGTGTCGGGGCTCGGGGTAACGCGGTCGCTGGCGGAACCATATGACGGCGCCTTCACCTGGATTTCTCCACGCGGCACGCTCGAAGTGCTGGACGACTATGCCTTCTGGATCGGCAAGAAAATGGGCTATTTCGACGGGCTCGATGTCGAGATGCAGCCCGGCCCCTCGGATGGCACCGCAACGGTGAAGTTCGTCGATGTCGGACAGGCCGACATGGGTTTCCCAAGCCCCGGCGTGTTCTCGTTTGCCATCGAGAACGGCATGAACCTGAAATCGGTCTTTCACATGGGTGCGCTCGACACGTTCAGCCTCGCCTTCCGCAAGGGCGAAGGGCCGTCAGACCTGAAGGGAATCGAAGGCAAGACGATCCTGCTGGGCTCGGCCGCCTGGCAACCGATTGTCGACCCGATGCTCGCCGCGCAGGGCGTCGACATCTCGACCATCAACTATGTCGAGGCCGGCTGGCCGACCTGGGGCACGGCGCTGGCGGCGGGACAAGGCGACGCGGCGCTGTCCTGGGAAGGTCTGCGTGCCGAATGGATCTCGACCGGGCTGGAGTTCGAATACTGGCTCGGGGTTCAGAATTCGCCGCTGCCGGCCAACACGTTCGTGATCCGCGCCTCGGACCTCGAAGATCCCGACCGCAAGGCGTTCCTCGAACAATATCTGCGCGGCTGGGCCAAGGGGCTGGAGTTCGCGGAACACAACCCGGCCGCCGCCGTGCAGGCGGTGTTCGAACAGTTCCCGACCCTCGCGTCGAACCTCGGGCCGCAACTGGGCCTGATGTCGATCATCCAGCAGATGAACGTGTTCCGGGGCGATATGTCCAAACGCGAAGGCTGGGGCTGGCATGACATGGCGAGCTGGCAGCAGTTCTTCGACCTCTCCGCCGAGATCGGACAGAATTCGAACCCGATCCAGGCGGCCGATGTCTGCTCGAACGACCTGATCGCGGCGGCGAACGATTTCGATCATGACGCGGTGAAAGCGGACGCAACCGGCGCCGAGGTCAGCGAGGATCTCGCCGCCGTGGATGTCGAGGCCATCCGCAGTTCGATGTTCGATCAGGCGATCTGAGCCATGCGTCCGGGCGGCGCGCGTGCCGCCCGGACCGCCAACTACAGGGGGGAGAACCGGAAATGAGCGACCCAGTACGCATTCTTGTCGTCGGGCTTGGCAACATGGGCGCGTCCCACGCGAGCGCCTATCACCGGATGGACGGGTTCGAAATCGTCGGCCTGTGTTCGCGCACCATCAAATCCAAGACGATCCCGGATGACCTCTCCGGCTATCCGCTGTTCGAGGATTACGAGGCGGCGCTGGCCGACCTGAAGCCCGACGCGGTGTCGATCAACACATGGCCGAACACCCATGCCGACTATGCCATCAAGGCGATGGATGCGGGCGCGCATGTATTCATGGAAAAGCCCATCGGCACCACCAACGAAGAAGCCGAGGCGGTTGTCGCCAAGGCCCGCGAAAAGAACCGCAAGCTGGTACTGGGCTATATCCTGCGGGTGCATCCGTCCTGGATCAAGTTCGTCGAGCTGGGCAAAACGCTGGGCAAGCCGCTGGTGATGCGGCTGAACCTGAACCAGCAATCGTCCGGCGACGCCTGGATGTGGCACAAGAACCTGATCGACAGCCTGATCCCGATCGTCGATTGCGGCGTGCATTATGTCGATGTGATGTGCCAGCTGACCGAAGCGAAACCAGTCAGAGTGCACGGCATCGGCGCGGCGCTCTGGGCAGAGGCGGACAAACAGAATTACGGACACCTGCATGTCACCTTCGATGACGGATCGGTGGGCTGGTACGAGGCAGGTTGGGGTCCGATGATGTCGGAAACCGCCTTTTTCGTGAAAGATATCGTGGGGCCCAAGGGGTCGGTTTCGCTGGTGCCGAATGACGAGGCCCGCCACGATGCCGAAGAGCTGTCCGACAGCGCCGATATCGACAAGCACACCAAGACCGACGCGATCCGCTATCACCACGCCGAGGTCGGGCCCGACAAGAATTTTGTCAAACCCGATGACCTCATGTCGATGGAGGACGAGCCCGATCACCAGGAACTGTGCGACCGCGAGCAGGAGTTTTTCCTCAGGGCGATCCGAGAGGATCTGGATCTGAGCGAGTCGATGGATGCCGCAGTCAATTCGCTGCGTATCGTACTCGCCGCCGAACAGAGCATCCAAGAGGAGCGGGCCATCGAGCTCGAATGATCCGATGACGGACCTGGACAAAGTTTACCGTACCACCGACGCCGTCGGACTGGCGCAGCTTGTGCAAACAAAACAGGTAACGCCTGCAGAGTTGGTCGAGGCAGGCATCCGC
>CAYGNB010000145.1:0-7716 GCA_964351135.1 uncultured Rhodobacterales bacterium
TCGCCCTGCACCCAGCCGCCGCCATGCAGGTAAAGCAGTGTCGGCCGCAGACCGTCGTGACCAGCCTGCACCGCGTCGTAGATCCGCGCCGGCCGGTCGCCCGCTGCGCCAGGCAACTGTATGTCGGTCTTTGTCACCTCGCCCGGGCACGGCAGATCGAACAGCTTGCACATCTTCTTGATGCCGGCGCGGCTTTCCGCCAGTGTCTGCGGAACCGCAGGATCGCGCACAGCGTTGACGAGCTCACCGATCGCCTGCGCCTTGGGGTCGATCCGCCGCCCGTCCGCTTGCGCCAACCGCCCGGCATAGATCATCCCCACCATCGGTGCGGGCAGTTTGGCCAGTAACATCTGTCCTAGGATTCGCGCTTTCGACATAGGTGCCCCCAGATTGTCCTGTCACAGACAGCATGGACCAGCGCATGCGCGATTCACCAGCCCTCCCTCTGCGACAAATCGGTATGCAATGGTATGCAGTCTTTTGTGACGGTGCGATTCACGCTAGAGACACGATCAGATCGACACTTGCAGCCGAAAGGGCATGCCCATGACCAAGATCAAGGTTGAAAACCCCATCGTCGAGCTCGACGGGGACGAGATGACCCGCATCATCTGGGATTTCATCAAGAAGAAACTGATTCTGCCCTATCTCGATATCGACCTGCTCTATTACGATCTGAGCATTGAGGAACGCGACCGCACCGAAGACCGGATCACCATAGAGGCTGCTAAAAAGATAAGGGAAATCGGTGTCGGCGTGAAATGCGCAACGATCACCCCCGACGAGGCTCGCGTCGAGGAGTTCGGCCTGAAACAGATGTGGCGCAGCCCTAACGGCACCATCCGCAACATCCTCGGCGGAGTGGTGTTCCGCGCGCCGATCATCTGCAAGAACGTACCACGGCTGGTGCCCGGCTGGACCCGGCCTATCGTGATCGGCCGCCACGCGTTCGGCGACCAGTACAAGGCCACCGACATCAAGTTTCCCGGCCCCGGCAAGCTGAGCATGAAATTCGTCGGCGCCGATGGCGAAGTCATCGAACGCGAGGTCTTTGACGCGCCGTCGGCGGGCGTGTTCATGTCGATGTACAATCTGGATCAGTCGATCCTCGATTTCGCCCGCGCGTCGTTCAACTACGGTCTGAACCTTGGCTGGCCGGTCTACCTGTCCACCAAGAACACCATTCTCAAACAGTATGACGGCCGGTTCCTGGAGCTGTTCCAGAAGGTTTACGAGGAAGAGTTCGAAGACAGGTTCAAGGAAAAGAACATCTGGTACGAACACCGGCTGATCGACGACATGGTGGCCTGCGCGATGAAATGGAACGGTGGGTTCGTCTGGGCCTGCAAGAACTACGATGGCGACGTGCAGTCCGATACCGTGGCGCAAGGCTTTGGCAGCCTCGGTCTGATGACCAGCCAGCTGATGACGCCCGACGGCAAGATCGTCGAGGCCGAGGCAGCGCACGGCACCGTCACCCGCCACTATCGCCAGCACCAGAAGGGCGAGGCAACCTCGACCAACTCGATCGCGTCGATCTTTGCCTGGACCGGCGGGCTGAAACACCGCGCCAAACTGGACGACAACGCCGCCCTGACCCAATTCGCCGAAACGCTGGAAAAGGTGATCGTGGATACGGTGGAATCGGGGTTCATGACCAAGGATCTTGCGCTGCTGGTCGGCCCCGACCAGCATTGGTTGACCACCGAAGGTTTCCTCGAAAAGATCGACGAGAACCTGAACAAGGCGCTGGCGGGCTGATCCCGATCCGCGCGCGACATCGAAACCGCCCCACAGGGGGCGGCCCCCACCGCGAGAGCACAGGTATGGCCGGGGAATGACCGGAGAGATCGACGCCACGGGGCGCAACGAACCCCACCGGCCCGCGCTGAATCACGGGCTGGCCGAGGATGCAATGGCCTTTGTTATGGGCACGTCGCTTTGCGCGATGGCGATGGTGATGCTCACCCATCTGGGGCTGATCACCGGGCAGACCGCCGGACTGGCGGTGCTGCTGTCCTATGTCACGGGCTGGAGCTTTGGCGCGGTGTTTTTCGTCGTCAATCTGCCCTTCTACGCGCTGGCCTGGCTGCGCATGGGGCCGCGCTTTACCCTGCGCAGCTTTGTCGCCGTGGCGCTCTTGTCCGGCATCGCCGAACTGCTGCCGCGTTATGTCGCCTTTGAAACGCTGGACCCGCTGGTGGGCGCACTCTACGCGGGTGCCTTTGCCGGGTTCGGCCTGATCATCCTGTTCCGCCACGGCGCCTCATTGGGCGGGATCGGCGTGCTCGGGCTCTACCTGCAGGACAAGACCGGGTTCCAGGCGGGCTGGACGCAGCTTGCATTCGACGCCGTTCTCTTTGCGGTCGGGATTTTCCTGCTCGACCCGCTGCTGATTGCCTATTCGCTCTCAGGTGCGGTTGTCACCAACCTCGTGATCGCCGTGAACCACCGCAAGGATCGCTATATCGCGACCTGACAGGTCAATTGCTACCGCCGTAGAACGGGTGGTTGTAGCGGTTCAGCGGCGTGGGGCGGATCATCGACAGGTTGGCCGACGCCTTCACCGTCTGCGAATCCTGCCGTCGGCGTTTGAACAGGATCGTGTCCGGCACCACCTTGTGCACGATCCCGGCCGCCACGGTGTCGCAATTCCACTGCCAATCCTCAAACGCCCAGCCCCCGGCGATATCACGGTGCCGGAACGGAAAGTCACGGTGGATCCACGTCGGACAAACACAAAGAGCATCCCAGTAATTCCCGATCCGCAACAGGTCGGGAATGAACTCGGGCGATTCCTGATCGACATGACGAAAGATCGACGCCTGACGTTCAAAGAAATAGTTGAACTCAGGATGGGCGACGCGGTTCTCCGGCCCCGTCCGCAGGAACTCCACGGCCTGCACCAGCCAATCGCTGCTCCACAAATCGTCGGCATCGAGAAAGGCCGTGTAGGTTCCCGTGGCACGCTCGATGGCCGCGTTGCGCACCTGCCCCTGATCGGCGAAATCAAAGATCGCGACGGGTGCCGCATCCTGTCGGTGCGCCTCGAACAGATCCCGCGTGCGGTCGTCGGGGCGGTCGAGACACAACAACGGCTGGACGATCAGCCCGGCAGCACGGGCGCGCTCGATTGCGGCCCAGAAGGATTTCAGCGACGGAACGCAGATATCGTCCTCGCGATGGCCGGTGATGATACAGGTCAGATCAGTTGTCATGGCGGGCCAGAACCGGTTCGATCACATCGCGCAGGATGGGCCGGACGGTGGCGGTTGTCAGGTCGTCCGAGATCCGCGCCACCCGCGCGACCCCATCGACATCTGCCGCGGCACGGGCCTGCGCCTCGCTCCGGGCCAGAACCACCCGAGCACCACCCGCACAGGCATGCAGCCGGTCGATCTGCGCATCATTGCCCGCGTTTCTCGTCAGGCATGTCACGACGATGAACTCCTGCCCGAGTTGCCGTCCATAGAGTTTCAGCGCGCGCCAGCACAGATCGCTGCCGCACTGAATCACGATCCTGCACCCGACACCACGCAGCACATCCACCAGCGCCTGCGCCTGGCGCGGGGGGGCCAGCACATCGACACCTCCCGGCATTTCCGCCTGCCACATGCCGCGACTGCCCACCGCGGACGGGCTTTCGCAGCCATCGGTCCAAAGCACCAGAACATGCGCTGGGTCGACAAGTTCGCCCAGCGCAGCCGCAAGGGGTCGATCCTCGCCACCGGTATCGTTCCCGACAACCAGTACGATCGGGCAATCCGCACCTGACAGCGTGCGGCGCATCCGTTCGGTCACGCTCAACAGCGGGCCGAGCGTCGTCAACTGAGTGAAGAATCCGCGTGGCACATCCGGCAGAGCAACGGCGGGATCCAGTGCCTGTGCCTCGGCGATACGTGCCGTCATGGCCGGATCACCGGGGAAATCGCTCAGCCGGTCGAATCGCGCCCCGATTGCCCCGGTAGAACCTTGTTCCTTGAGATAATGCGCAAAGGGGTCGCTGCCCGAGACGACCAGTTCAGGCCGGGCCCGCAGCCAGACCTGCGGATCGAACCAGGTGTTCGGACGCCGTCCGTCGCGCCAGCCGTACCGCAGATAGTGGTCCAGAGGGTCCATGCCCGCCGCTGCCACATCCGGATAGCTGTGCAGATAGAATTCCGGATCGAATTGCCGACTGACCAGAGCGCGGTCGCCCCGGTTGGTAGGCTGCGTGAGACGACGCAGCACCCCGGCCAGCCGGTCGATGAGTGATCGGGTCATGTCGCGCCACCTCGGGGAACACAGAAGGTCCGCCCCTCATAGGCGTGGCCCGGATGGCACGCAAGAGAGCCGCCTCAGACCTGATGCATCAGCGTCACCCTGATCTTCGCGCTGTCGGTGATGTTGTCATGGGTCAGGTTAGACGTGCCGCTGTCGTCAGTGTTGAGCAACCGGATCACCGGCCCGTTCATGGTTCTGCAGGTCGGAGCGAGCAGATCCGCGCCGCCCTTGATGAACAGCAGCTGGCCCGGATAATAGAGCGGCGACGGCTCGAACGGCAAATCGCAGATATCTGCCGTCCCCGTGGCGGAGCCACGGCTATCCAGATCGACCGAACATTGCAGCATCACCATGGCGCCCACGCGCACATAGATGCCTTCCTGCTTTGAATAGCGGATGCCGCTATCGCTACCGGAAAAGGTCAGGCGGGGTGTCCAGACGCCCTGTTCGTAGTGCTCCAGCCTCTGCGCCCCCAGATGCAGCCCGTTGGGAAACCCGACGACGCCGTCGGCGGCACCCACACGCATCGCGTCTGAAAAGCTGCCGCCGTCGGCGCTGACGCGCAGGGTGAAATCGGTATCCCCGTTCAGCCCCATCTCTGCGTGACCATCCCAACCGGACTGAAACAGCAGGCTGGCGGTGTCGCTGTCCCTGGCCTTGTTGATCTTTACCCGATGGTCATCGCCATCATGGCTCAGCAGCGTCGCATCGGCCGAGACCGACACCCGGTTTACCGCATCGCTTTCGGTGTTGATGCCGATACCGCTGATGTTCTGCAAAATCTCGGCGTTGACGGGCACCGAGATCCCGAACCAGCCGGGATCATCGAACCGCACGAACCCGCCTTCGTCCAGAAGATGGGCCACCCATCCGCGTTGGGCCTTCACGAAAGACCAGGCGCTGCCGCTCCAGACCGCGATCCTGCCGCCCTTACCGGCCCAGTCGCCGCTGCCCCCATCGGCGACGATGTAACGTGCCCCCGCCCGCACATTCGATGGCGGAGACGATTTCTTGCGGGTTTCGACCGTCAACTGAACCGCGGCATCAAGGATATCCAGCGCTTCGTTATGAGTGACGTGCTTCTGGGCCTGCGCGGGCCGAATATAGGGAAGGCCGTGAACGGGCGAAGTGTCTGACATCGAGTTGCTCCTGTTACCTGACCGGGTTGCGGGGCATCTAGGCGGAAAACCATCGCCCGCCGATTAACCCGCCGTTCGGTCAAACCACCCGGACCGCAACAGCTCTGCTCTGAACGACGACCGACGCGCGATATGCCGTCCGGCGTGCTTGCGCGATTTGCGCCCATGTTCTAACGGTTTAGAGAGATCGGGGCCGTTCTTGCCGGAGCACATCAATGCCAACCCACTACCTTTATCTGGTTGCCGCCATCGTTGCCGAAACCATCGGCACCACCGCCTTGCAGGCAAGCGCGCAATTCACACGGCTATGGCCGTCGGTCCTGGTCGTGATCGCCTACGGGCTGTCATTCTACCTGCTCAGCCAAACACTGCGCATAATGCCCGTGGGTATCGTCTATGCGATCTGGTCCGGTCTCGGCATCGTGCTGATCGCCGCAATCGGGTTGTTGATCTTTGGCCAACGCCTCGACTGGCCCGCGGTTCTGGGCATGTGCCTGATCATCGGCGGCATTCTGGTAATCCACCTCTTCTCCAAGACCGCCAGCCACTGATCGCTTAACCACCGATCATTGCATCAGGATTACCCAGCCGTCAGTTCTCCGAGCAGCTTGTCGCGATCTGCAACCAGGCGATCCTTGTAGCGGCGCAGGGCGCGAACCGCGAATTTGTTGTGCCGTGCAGCCTTGCTGTCAGGGTCGCGGCGCGCATCGGTTTCCAGATCCGCGATGCAGCTTTCGACCTCTTCGATTTCCTTGATCGTCCCGCTCAATTCGTTTGCAGTATCGTTCATACCTTACATCCTTTCCTTGCGTCCCCGGATCGCCATTTCGCGATCCTACGGCCTTCCATGCCCCCATTTTGAACCGCAACCGGGCACCCGGCAACTCCGGAATACCTTTCCTTTGACATCACCCGACTCAAAAAAACCGGCGGTGGATACCGCCGGTCAAAACTGCTCGCTTCGCTGATGCTCAGGCCCTGCGGCGGCGTCCGCCGGCACGGCCTCCTCTGCCCCGGCCTTCTTCGCCGGGCTTTGCAGGCGCCTTGTTGAACCTGATCCACTCACCGCCGTGAGGGTCGTTGTTGGTCAGGAAATTGGCGGCACGGATCGCTTCCATTTCCTTGCCCGCCCGCGCCTTGGTCGAGCCCATGCCGAACAGCGTGACAAAAGTCTCGTCATCCATACCGTCAGGGATCGCCACACCCGCCGCAGCGGCTTCGGCCTTTTTCTCGGCAATCCTGGTCTGCGTCACGGGCAGCGCGACCGGGTTCATGATTGCGCTGGTCATACCCGCACCCATGGCCATCGGCAGAAAGGCATTGTTGATACCGTGCCGGTTGGGCAGGCCGAACGAGATATTCGACGCACCGCAGGTCGTGTTCACGCCCAGTTCCTCGCGCAGACGACGCACCAGTGCAAACACCTGCTGCCCGGCCGTCGCCATCGCGCCGATCGGCATCACCAGCGGATCCACCACGATGTCATGGGCCGGAATACCGAAATCGGCAGCGCGTTCGACGATCTTCTTCGCCACCGCGAACCGAACGTCCGGGTCTTCGGAAATCCCGGTGTCATCGTTGCTGATCGCCACCACCGGCACGTTGTATTTCTTGACCAGAGGCAGCACGATCTCCAGCCGCTCCTCCTCACCGGTGACCGAGTTCAGGAGCGGCCTCCCCTCGGCTGCCTCGAGCCCCGCCTCGAGTGCGCCGGGCACCGAACTGTCGATACACAGCGGGACATCCACCAGCCCCTGCACCAGCTCGATCATCTTGCGCATCAGCGGCGGCTCGGTCTGGTTGGGATCGGGGTTGGAGTTGTAGACCACGCCCGCATTCACATCGAGCACGTTGGCCCCGGCGGCGACCTGCGCCAGCGCGTCTTTCTCGACGGTCGAGAAATCGCCCGCTTCCAGCTCGGCCGCCAGTTTCTTGCGCCCGGTGGGATTGATCCGTTCCCCGATGACGCAAAACGGTTCGTCAAAGCCGATGATTGCGGTGCTGGTCTTGCTTTCGACGATGGTGCGGGTCATTTGCCTGCCTTTCAGGACGCTTGCGCGCCGGTTTCGTTTGCCGAGCGCGCCGAATCGCCACCATTGGCGATGGCCCAGCCAGCGTTGGTCTTGATGCCACCAAGCGGGAAGAAATGCACCTGCTCGATGTTGAACTCTGGATGCGCGGCCTTGTGCGCGGCCAGTTCGGCAACCACTTCGGTGGGTTCATAGGGCAGCAGCAGCTTGGTCACATCCATCGCGCGTTTCTGCAGCACCTTGAGCGACGGGCCGACACCGCAGGCAATGGCGAACTTGATCAG
>CAYGNB010000146.1:0-7565 GCA_964351135.1 uncultured Rhodobacterales bacterium
CCATCTCTTGAATTCCCTCGCTACCTTTCGTTTGGTCACAGGCTGCGACACATGCCGGTTGACCTCAACCGCATGCCAGCGCCCGCGCCTCGGCTCCATTCTTCGCGGATACCGACGCCCGGCGACAAGAGGCAAACCACGCGATCCGAGGGGAAAATTGCCCGTTGGCCAGCAAAATCAGCCCGATTTGCCCAATCGGCACGCATGGTCGGGCAGCGCGGACAGAAACCGGACCGGGGCAAGCGACGTCTGTTCAAAGCCGAACAGGGCGGCAGCGAAGCATCAATGTTCCGGTGTATTCGACATCCACCGGGCCGCGGCCAGGATTGCCGCGTCGGTTTCTTTGCGGCCGACCAGCATCGTCATCGACCAAGGCGGCGTAATCCCTGGCGTCGGCATTGCAATCGCACAGCCGTCGACCAGATTGACCAGCGAGGTGTTGCGCAGCATCGCCGCGTTCAGCCGGTCGAAATCTGCCTCGGTGTCGGCAATCGTAGGCGGCGTCTGCATCAGCGTCGGCGCAACGGCGGCGTCGAACCCATCCATCAGCCGGTCGAATTCCGCAACGATCCCGGCGCGGGTGGCATAGGCATCCTCGATCTGCGCGGACGACAGCGTCTCGGCAAAGCGTATGCGGGCCAGCACACGCGGATCGCCCACCTGTTCCAGCCGGGCCAGATCGTGCCCGTAGATCCGATGCGCCTCGACCGCGACGATGATCCGGTTCAGCCCGACCGCCTGGCCGATCTTTTCCATGTCGACGGGTTCCAGAAGATGCCCGTCGGCGCGCAGCCGGGCGACTTCGGCGGCAAACAGCGCGTCGATTTCCGGTGCCAGATCATCGGTGAACGCCCCCTGCGGAACCGCCAGCGTCAGGCGCGCGGGCGCATCGGCCGTCAGAGGATCGCCGACCATGACCGTCAGCATCCGGTGCAGCAGCGGCAATTCCCGCGCCATCGGGCCCGGCGTATCGTAGGTTGGTGCAAGCGGATGCACGCCGGTCGCGTCGATCAGCCCCTGACTCGGCTTCATGCCCCAGATACCATTCGCCGCCGCCGGAATGCGCAGCGATCCGCCGGTATCGGTCCCGATGGCCGCCTCGGTCAGCCCCAGCGCCACCCCGACCGCGCCACCCGATGACGACCCGCCGGGAATCACGCCCGCGACCAGGGCGCTGGACGGCGTCCCGTGATGCGGATTCAGCCCCACCCCGGAATAGGCAAACTCGGACATCGAGGTGCGACCGAACATCAGCGCACCGGCCTGCCGCAATCGCGCGACGGCAGGCGCATCGGCGGTCGCCGGGGCGCGGTCGGTCAGCAACCGCGATCCGGCGCCGGTCACCTGTCCAGCCTCGTCGAACAGATCCTTGACCGACACCAGAGTGCCGAAGAGCGGCATATCTTCGCCCGCGGCATGGTGCGCGGCGAGCCTGTCGGCCTCGGCGCGGATGCGCGCAGGCGTGAATTCGGTAAAGATCGCGCGTCGCGTCGCAGCGGGCAAGGCTTCGACACGGGCGATGGCGGTTTCGACCTTTGCGCGGAAGACCTCGGTCATGCCACCTCCGGCAGGTTGATGGTTGCATATTCATGGGCGATTCGCCGCCCTGTCGCGGGATTGGTCATCACCATGCGGAACCGCGCGGCGGGGCGGACGCCGCCCTGCGCGCCCAGGGTGCCGCACATCATCGCGACTGCACCGCCCTGCGCCATTCGCTCGATGCCAGCGCCGTCGATCAGTTCGGCCAGCGGGCGGATCGCGGCCAGTGTGCCCTGTTGATAGAGCACCCAGTCACCGCCTTCCTCGATCCAGCTTTCGAGCGCGATCTCGTCCAGGCGGTCCGCCACGTCGTCCCATGGCCACAGTTCGCCTGCGCAGGGTTTGGCGCAAGCCTGCTTGGACATGGCGACCGAATGCGCCTCGAGCGCACGGTCGGTGTGATCCGACCCGAGACCCAGCCAGCGTTGGCCACCGCTCTGGACGATCATTGGCTCGACCTCGCCCGAGGACGCGCCACCCACCACCTCGATCTGCGGCGCGGTGGTCAACAGTGCGGCCGAAACGCGGTAATAGAGCGGCGTGGCCGAGGGTGGCTTGACGCCCAGCGCCGCCAGTTCCTCGATATGGTGCCGGATTGCGGCGCTATCGCGCCCGGTCCATCCGGCGATCACCAGATCGGTCAGGTTCAGATCCAACGGCGCGCCGTCCACAGCAAATCGCATCACAAGTCCTTTCAGAGAATCGAGGGTAGCCACAACGCCAGCCCCGGCGCGGCGATCAGCGCGGCAATCATGCAGATCATCACCAGCACATAGGGGATCGCACCCATGATGACCTCATTCATGGAGCCGGACTTGCGCGCACCCTGCACGACAAAGAGATTGAGCCCCACCGGCGGAGTGATCAGCGCCATTTCGATCAGCACGATCATCAGCACACCGAACCAGACCTTGTCATATCCCAGCCCGGCCATGATCGGCACCACGATGGGAATGGTCGCGACCATCAGCGACAGGGTCTCGATGAAGAACCCCAGCACCAGGTAGAGCGCGATGACCAGCAGCAGCGTCCCGAAGGCCGAGAACCCCGATCCCTCGATCATCTGTGTCAACTGCCGGCCCAGACCGGCCGAGGTCATGGCAAAATTCAGAAAGGACGCGCCCGCCACCACCAGCATGATCATCGCCGAGATTCGGATCGTCCCGTGCAGCGCCTCGGACAGTGCGCGGGGCCCCAGGCCGTCTCCCAGAAAGACGGCGATCAACGCGGCCATGACCACACCGATCGCGGCGCTTTCGGTCGGTGTTGCCCACCCGGCATAGATCGAGCCGATGACCACCACGAAAAGCAGGATGATCGGGACGAGCTGGATCAGGCTGCGCGTCCGGTCTCCCCAGGAAAAGCTGCGCGAAGGGCCGCCAAGGGCGGGCCGCACCGTGCAGATCGCGGCGGTGACAGCGATAAACGCCAGCGCCATCAGCAGCCCCGGCAGCAGTCCGGCCGAGAACAGCTGCGGGATCGAGGTTTCGGTCAGAAAGCCGTAGACGATCAGGTTGATCGAGGGCGGGATCAGGATGCCCAGCGTGCCGCCTGCCGCAATGGCACCTGAAAAAAGCCGCGGGTCATAGTTCAGCCGTTCGGCCTGCGGCATGGCGACGGTCGCCACGGTCGCGGCGGTCGCGACCGACGACCCCGAGGTGGCCGAAAACATCGTCGCGGTGGCGACATTCGCATGCACCAGACCGCCCGGAAGCCAGGACAGCCACTTGTCCAGCGCGGCATAGGTACGTTCGGCCACGCCGCCGCGCACCAGGATTTCTCCGAGCAGAACGAACAGCGGAACGGCAATCAGGGTCGAGCTGTTCGAGGACGACCAGACCACCTGCCCCAGCCCGCGCAGCAGCGGGAAGGCCGAATAGATCTCGCCCACGCCGATGCCCAGAAGGAACAATACGATGCCGACGGGGATCGACAGGGCCATCAGCCCCAGCAGCGATATCGCAACCGTCCAGATCATTGCTCGACCTCCGATCCGATCCCCAGCGCCGCGTCGAACGCCTCGCGGCGGCCTCGGGCCAGATGGGCAATGCCGATCAGCGACAGGGCGGTCGCGGTCAGCGCGAACCAGAGCCAGCCCGAAAACCAGATCCCCTGTGGAATCCACAGCGGCGTTTCCAGCGGCGTATTGGCACGCGACCCGCGTTCCAGCGTTTTCTGCAGCACCGGCCAGCACTGATAGGCGATCAAAAGGATGACACCGTTGGTCACGATCATCGCGAACAGGTCCATCGCGGCCTGTCGCGGCGGCGCCAGCTTCTGCCGCAGTACATCGATCCGGACATGGGCGCGCTCGACCAGCGCGCAGGCCAGTCCCCAACTGGCAACCGCCGCCATGACATAGCCGGATATCTCATCCGAGCCTCCGAGCGAGCCCAGACCGAATTTTCGCATCACCACATCCGTCAGGATGAATGCGACGGTCAGCAGCAGCATGACCCCCAGGATCAGCGCTGCAATCCGGTTGATGCGCGCTATTGCGGCCTGAACACGATCTGTCATGGCGGCGCCCCCCGATCCTATTCGATCGTCACGCCGACCGCCTGGCCGACTGTGTCGTTCCAGCGCTTGGCCCATTCGTCGCCAGCGCGTTCGGCCCATTCGGGCAGGACTTCTTCGGTCAGGATCTTGCGGGCGGTTTCGGTGTCGGTTGCGGAAGCTTCGACAAGGGTCATCGAAGCCGCTGTGCCAGAGGCGCAATCGCCGCTTCCGGTCAGGCAGGCAATGTCGTTTTCAAGACCGCCTTCGGCCGCGTCCCATGCCGGGCCCTCCAGCCCCGTGGCCACGGCGTCGGTCAGCATCTTTTGCTGCTCGGGCGACAGCCCGTCGAAACGATCGCCGTTCATCGCGATCACCACCGAATCCCAGCCGCCCAGTGGCAGGGTCATCAACGTGTCCGAGACTTCCCACCAGCCGGCGGAGTACCCCGAACCCGCGCCGGTCACCGCGCAGTCGATCACCCCGCGCTCCAGCGATCCGGGCACCTCGGAGAAGGCGATATTGATACCCTCGGCCCCCAGCGCTTCGAGGAACTTTGTGGTCATCCGGCCCGAACCGCGGACTTTCTTGCCCTCCAGATCGGCCAACGAACCGACCTCGCCCCTGCAGAACACGACCTGCGGGGGATAGGGTGCAATGCCCAGGACCTGTGCGCCGAACCGGTTACGCATGATGTCGTCGACCATCGGGCGGGCGGCTTCGACCATCTTGCGGGCCTCTGCCGGCGTGGTCGCGACCAGCGGCACGTCCAGACCCTCGAGCTCGGGCGCGTCACCCACCGTATAGTCCGCCACGGTCGCACCCACGTCGAACACGCCATCGCCCAGCATTCTGTAGACATCCGCCCCCGCGACGCCCATCTGGTCAAAGCTGGTCAGTTGCGCGGTGAATTCGCCCCCGGTCATCTCGGACAGCTTTTCGGTCCAGAACGGCGTCTCGAAATCCTGATAGAGCGGCAGGCTGGACCAGCTGCCGACAACGGCCAGTTCCTCGGCGACGACCGGGGCGGCCATCAGCGCGGTGCTGGCAAGAAGCGCAAGGGTGGTGGTTTTCATCGGAGTTCTCCTGTTGGGTTCGGGTTGGTTATCGGTGAACGCCGGTCAGCTGCGCCTCGGCGCGCCCGGCGGGAATGTCGGTGACCAGCATGTGACCCGGCGCATGGGTGATTGCCAGCGCGGGCCGTGCAACGGTGATCGCCGCCTGGGGCGTGACACCGCAGGCCCAGAATACGGGAATGTCACCAGGCCGGATATCGGGCGCATCGCCATAATCGGGGGTCATGATATCGGCGATCCCGATCTGCGCCGGATCGCCCAGATGCACCGGCGCCCCATGGGCCAGCGGATAGCGCGCGCAGATCTGCACCGCCTCGATGGCATCAGCCGCTGGCATGGCGCGCATGCTGACGACCACCGGACCTGAGAACCGCCCGGCCGGGCGCGTCGACAGGTTGGTGCGATACATCGGCACATTGCGGTTCGCGTCCTGATGGCGGACCGGGATACCGGCACGCGTCAGCGCATCCTCGAAGCTGAACGAACAGCCAAGCGCGAAGGACACCATTTCGTCCTGCCACAGATCGGCAATATCGGTGGGTTCACCGGCCAGCACTCCGTCGCGCCAGACACGGTACCGCGGCACATCGTGACGCAGGTCGATCCCGGCTCCCAGCGTCGGCAGGGACGGATCGCCCGGTTCGCCCACCGCCAGCAATGGGCAGGGGCGCGGATTGGCCTGGCAAAAGCGCAGGAACGCGGCGGCGTCCGCGCCGGCAAGAATCATCAGATTGGCCTGCAGTACATCGCCACCCGACCCCGCGGTGGGGTGATCGAAGCGCCCGGCGCGAATCTCTGCCCGCAATTGACGCGGATCAGACAGGCGATGCGTGTTCATGACGACCCTCCAGATGATCCCTTAAGGATTCCGCAGGACAACGCGTTCAATCAATAGTTCAGTTATACGCAGTATTGATCTAATAATCAGATCAATAGACACCCGCCTCGACCGCTGCGTCGGTCACGGCGCGGCCGATTTCCTCATTCCGCTCAGGCATGTAACAGATCGCAAACTCCAGATCGGGCAGGCGCGCCTCTGGGCGAACCTCGATCTCTTTGAGGTCGGCATGGGGCCATGCGGCGACAATATCGTGCGGGACGGTTCCGATGCCGAATCCTTCTCTGACCAGATGCAGCACCGTCGCGAGAGACGCCGAACCATGAACCGCCGCTGCCTGCCGCCGCGCCGGAGACAGCAGATTCACGACCTGACGATGAGGCAGGGTTCCCTTGGGGAACGAAACGATCGGCAACGCAGCCAGATCGTCGATCCCCGCCGGGCGGGGCAGCGTGAAATACGCGGGCGCCGCAAACCAGCCAAGGGTAACGGGCAGCAGCGGTGTCAGGTTGATACCGCGCGGCGCCTGATCGCGCATCATGATCGCCACGTCCAGCCCGTCGTCGACCAGCATCTGGCCCAACCGCTCGGACGTGTCGATGGAAATCTCGAAGCGCAGTTGCGGATGGCGATTTCGCAAATTGGTCAGCATCCGCGGCAGAATGGTGTGGGTCATTGTCTCGGCCACACCGAGGCGCACCACCCCGGCCATCACACCTTGGGTCAGTTCGCCCAGAATACGGTCGCGCTGGGCAACCAGTACCTCGGCTTCGTCGACCAGCCTGCGCCCGGCGGCGGTCAGCCTTACGCCACGCCCGTCGCGTTCGAAGATGGTGATCTTCATGCGGTCTTCCAGGTGCCGCACCCGGCGCGAGATCGCCGATTGCGCCAGCCCCATGGCATCCGACGCAGCGCGAAAGCCTCCGTGACGAACGATAGCGCGGATTATCTCGATTTCGCGGAAATCAAACATCGAGCTGAACAGTGAATCGACAATCCAGGGCGGTCAAGCCTGCACCGAAGCCGGCAACGGGCACATCTTTCCAAGGTCACTGGAAACTGGTGCGAGTGAAGGGACTTGAACCCCCACGCCTTGCGGCGCCAGAACTTAAATCTGGTACGTCTACCAGTTCCGCCACACCCGCATCGCGCCCCTGAACATCAAAGCCCGCATGCCCGACTCTGCTTGGACGGTGGTGTCATCTGTGGACGCGTATGGACCCCGTGCGCCCGCTACTTGACGGAGGTGTCGAGCTTGACGCCGTCGCGGGCGCCATGAAACGTCGTAATGTCGAGCACATCCGCCAGGATTTGAAAGCTTGCGTTGTTTACATTGAGCGCAGATTTCACGGCCTTGTACATGTCGTCCTTGACCACCTTGTAGGCATCGTCCTTGCTCGACTGATCGTGCGGGTCCAGGTACTTGATCTTTTTCTTTACTTCGAGGCCCTGGAGCACTTTCGTGAGCGTCTTCGCCACCTTCAGGCTATCCAGATAGTGCTTCTGCTCGTGCCTCATCAGCGCGCCGAAGAACCGGGTCCACTCCGCCCTCGCGCCTTCGGGCAATGCAGACAATACCGAACTCTTCGGCTCGACATAGGTCGTCTTGGCGCCGC
>CAYGNB010000147.1:0-7542 GCA_964351135.1 uncultured Rhodobacterales bacterium
CCCTGAAAGAGATGCACGTGGCTGTCGATAAATCCCGGCAGAACGCTGCGCCCGGCTGCGTCGATCACTCGCGTCTTTGGCGTTGCCAACGCGCGGATTTCGGCGGTGCCGCCAACCGCGGATATACGATCGCCAGTTATGGCTATGGCCTCGGCGCGCGGGGCGTTGCGCAACATGGTCAGGACACGACCGTTCAGAATGACGAGATCGGGAGAGCTCTGCATGGTCAGGTTTGCTTCTCAACAGTTTTCATGTGCCGTATCCGGCTCCAAAGCCTTGTGGACAGATGCGCCAGCCCCCTGGGCATCAGCACAACGAAGATAATCAGGGCCAGCCCCAGCACCAGATTACGGGCGTCCCCCATCTCCTTGGAAAGCTCCACCACGATCATCATCACCCCGGTCCCCACAAGCGGACCCCAGGTCGAGCCCAGACCGCCGACGACGACCATCGCAAGAATGAACATCAGGGTGGAGAAATCAAAGAGGCTCGGCCCGGCAAAGCGGAAGTGCGCAGCATAGACGCCGCCCGCCAGTCCTGTCAGCAGGGCCGACAGGGCGAAGGCCGCGACCTGGTATTTCTTGCGGTCGATGCCGCGGCTGCTGGCATAACCCACATTGTCGCGGATCGCGCGGAAAGCGAGGCCCAGGCGGCCATGGACGATCAGCACGACCCCGATGATGGTCACGCCAAAGGCTGCGAGCACCGTATAGTAATTGCCCAGTATCCAGTGCTTCTTGAGTAGCGGACGAAAGCCGAAATCGTCGAAGCGGGAAAACCCGGTGGCGCCGCCGAACAGCTGCTGGCAATTGTTGCGCACGAGGGTGAAGCATTCGGTGTCGGTGATGATCAGCACATGGACCATCTCGGCGATGGCATAGGTCAACAATGCCACATAGGCCCCGGTCAGCCGCAGGCAGGCCATGCCGATCACCAGCGCCAGAAGCATTGACGAGACGGCCGCGACGGGAATCGCCAGCCAGACGGAGAGCCCGGCAAACGTCACCCCCATCGCCATGCCATAAGCGCCGATGGCAAAGAACAGCATCTGCGCCAGCGAAAATACGCCTGCGTGGCCCATCAGCAGGTTCCAGTTCATCGCCACCATGGCCCAGATGAAAAAGACGATCACCTCGCCCAAGAGGTAACGCTGCGTGAGAAAGACCGGCAAAAGCGCAAAGCAGCCGATCACCAGAACCGCGATCAGCAGGTGGCGGGAAAGATCGTCGAACCGGATCACAGCCGCACCACCTTTTCCCGGCCAAACAGACCCTGCGGACGCCAGATCAGCACCAGAATGACCAGCATCAGCATGGTCGGAAAACTGAAGCGGACGCCGAAATAGAAGCCGATCGCGGCTTCGAGCAGCGCTAGCCCGAAGGCGCAGAGCCCGGCGCCCCAGACATTGCCCAGCCCGGCCACCACGCAGATGACGAACGCTTTCAAAAGCGGGTCGCCCCCCATCTGCGGGCTCAGTGTCGCCTGTGTCGAGATCATCAGCCCGGCCACACCCGCCAGCATTCCTGCCAGCGCCATGACCTGCAAGAACACCGTGTCAGCCTTGACCCCCATCAGCATCGCCGCCTCGCGGTTCAGGGCCGTGGCCCGGATCGCTCGCCCGAACCGTGTATACTTCAGCAGCCAGGCGATACCTCCGATCAGGCCAAGCGCCACGGCGAAGATGATTATCGCCTGATAGGTCAGTGTCACGCCGCCCACGCGCAGGAAACCTTCGACCGTCAGGGGCTGCGGATAGGGGTATCCGCCGTAGATTTTCAGCAGCAGGTCTTCGATCAGGATGCCCAGACCCGCGGTCGCCACCAGGACGTTGGTGCCGAAATCCGCCGTGCCCAGCATGAACCTTACCATCAGAAGATGCGTTAGCATCCCGATTGCCGCCCCCGCCGCCATGGCAACGAGGATACCCAGCAGCAGCGGAATGCCGAACGCGGTCGCGGCGGAATAGGCCATGTAACCGCCGAAGGTCATGAACAGCCCATGGGCCATGTTGAACATGCCCAGCGTGCCGTAGATCAGCGACAGGCCCACCGCGGCCAGCGCATACATCGCCCCCATCGTCAGGCCGGTGATGACGATCTGGATCAGGAACTCCACCGTTCACGTCCCTCCCAGGTATGTTTTCAGGATGTCGCCCGATGCGCTCGCCTCGTCCGCATTGCCGCGCCAGACGATATGACCGGCATCCATCAGGCAGAGGCTGGTCGCGAAATTCATCAGGCGGCTGGGGTTTTCCTCGACCACCAGAAACGCCATGCCGCGCGCGCGCAGTTTTTCCAGTGCTTCGTAAATCTGTTCGATCACCAGCGGCGCCAGCCCCAGCGACGGCTCATCCAGCATCAGAAGCCGGCAATCCGCCATCAGCCCGCGGCCGATACCGACCATGCGGCGTTCGCCACCCGAAAGCCCGCTGGCCAGCTGGGTCCGGCGCTCCCCGAGCCTGGGAAAGAGCGCGAACACATCGTCCAGCCGCCGTGCGACCTCCTGCCGGTCCGAACACAGATAGGCGCCCATGGTCAGGTTTTCCTCGACGCTCATCTCGGTGAACAACTGATCGCCCTGCGGGACATGGATCAGGCCGGCTTTGACCCTGGCATGGACCGAGGCGCGGTCGATCGCGGCCCCGTCAAAGGTAATCCGGCCGGCGCGCAGCGGCAGAAAACCCGAGAGCGTCCGCAGCAGGCTCGTCTTGCCATGGCCGTTGGGACCGATCAGAGCGACGACGCCCCGGTCGGGCACCTCCAGCGACATGCCATGCAGCACCGGGCGGTTGAGATAGCCCGAGACGATGCCGTCGCAGGATAAAAGCACGCTCATGCCACGTCCCCCAGACCCGAACTGCCCAGATAGACGCTGGCCACGGTTTTGTCGGACGCCAGCCCCGCCGGCGACCCGTCATAGATGATCCTGCCCTGATGCATCATCACCGCCCGGTCGGCGACGCTGGTCAGGAAGCGCATGACATGTTCGACAAAGATCAAGGTCATGCCACGCGCCTTGAGCGACAGCATCCAGTCGATGAATTCATCGACTTCCGACGGCGTCAGCCCGCCCACCGGCTCGTCCAGAAGGAGCAGTTCGGGCTCGTTGATCAGGGCCGTCGCCACCATGAGCTTCTTGCGGGCGAGAATGGGAATGCCCGCAGCCTTGTCGCCCGCGATATGCTCCAGCCCGATATCGGCCAGAAGGGCGCGGGCGGCCTCTTTGTCGCCGCGCCGGGTCAGTATCCAGCCGCCATCGCTGCGGCGGCCATAGACCCGTGCAGCCAGCACATTGTCAAAGACGCTCATCCCGTCGAAGGCAGAGTTCAACTGGAAGGTGCGCGCCATGCCGAGATGGCACAGGCGGTGCGGCGGGATGCCTGCGGTGTCACGGCCCAGGAACCGGATCGTGCCCTTGGTCACCGGGGTCAGGCCGCTGACCAGATCGAAAAAGGTGGTCTTTCCCGCGCCGTTCGGACCGCCCACGCCTACCACCTCACCGCGGCGCAGATTCAGATCCACGCCGTCGACCGCTGTCAGAGCGCCGAAGCGTTTCAAAACGCCCCGGCACTCCAGCATGGTTTCGGCCGCATCTGGCATCCGGGTATCAGCCCTTTATCCAGGGCGGTGTCCGGAATTCCCCGACACCGTAGGGCGCGGGCGAGATCAGCACGCCATCCTCAGATTTGTCATGCACCTGGCTGAAGACATGCGGCATGCCCAGCGACGGATCGTTGGTTTCCGTCGGATAGCTGTAGGCCGAGTGCGTATCCGGCCGGATCCGCATCGTGCCCATCGGGCCGCGATAGATCAGCGACTTCAGCCGGTCCGCGACAGCGCGGTTCTGATCCTCCTCATACGCCGCGCCCGGCCCGCCCGCCAAAGCCGCGGCCAGAGCATAGGCGTGCAGTGCCTGATAGGTCTGGCCGCCACCGTTGGGAGACGCGGTGTCGCCATAGCGGGCTTTGTAGGCATCGGCGAAAGCGGTGCCGATCTCGTCTTTCAGCGCGCCGATCACGGTGGCATAGATCGCGCCCACCGAATTGTCGCCCGCGATATCGCGGAAGGCGGCCAGAGAGGCGCCGTATTGCAGGTAGACCAGGCTATCGGTCGGATCGGTCATGAACTGGTTCATGAATTGTGCCTGATCCTGGGTGTAGAAATGCGTGACGGCGATCACCGCTGGCGGATCGGCCCTGAGCTTGGCCAGCGTCGGGCCCCAGTCGGTCACGGGCACCTTCACGGTTTCATAGAGTGAAACCTCATAGCCATAGGCCGCCGCCCCGTCATTCAGGGCATTGGCGATGTTGACCGAATAGGTGCCGGGGCCGGTTATGATCGCGATTTTCTTGTTTCCGCCCGAAAATTTGCCCTCATTCTCAAGTGCCTGAACAAATTTCAGGAAGCCATCGCCATACATGGTCTCGGGCGGGTCGTATTGAAAGGTGCCCCAGTAGCGGTCCGGGTCGGATTTCACCAGTTCGTCATGAACTGCAACCGTATTGGAATGCATGACGATGATCCCCGAATCCGCCGCGATGTCGTGCATCGCAGTGCCGGTTTCCAGGTTGTAGCCGGCGATGATCGCGCTGGCATTGTCCTTGTCCATCAACCGTTGCGCCGCCTGAATGACCACATCGTCACCCTTGCTTTCCGTGTCTACGAAAACCAGCTCGACCGAACGGCCCAGGATGCCGCCCAGTTCGTTGATCTCGTCACGTGCCATTTCGAGCCCGCGCTGGAACTCGATCCCGTCGGCGGCAACGATCCCGGTCAGCGGCGCCGGGCATCCGATCACCACCGGATCCGAGGATTGCGCCTTTGCCGATTGATTGAGCCCCGCCAGCATCGCCGCTGACCCCGCTGCTATGCCAGCGCCTTTCAGAAAACCCCGTCTGGTTTGTGAAGCCTTTGAATGATTACTCATTCGATCCTCCTGTCTGTCTATTTATCAAAATACGCTTTGTGCGCCTGTTCGATTGCCGCAGTCTGATCGCCGCTTAGGGTCTGCCCGCCGTAGTTTTTGATGTGATCGTGGAAAGGGTCCGCAAACTGTGCCGAAGCGCCGGAAAGTTCTTCCAGCACCGCCAAACCGCAATAGGGCACATAGGTCGCGGAATACCCGCCCTCGTGGGTCACAACGACCCGGCCCTTGCAATACCGGTCGGCCAGGGACAGCACCTGTCGGGTCATCCAGCGAAAGTCTTCCGAACTCAGCATCTGAATGCCCAGGGGATCAAGCGCCGAGGCGTCAAAGCCGCAGGGTAGAACGATCAGTTCCGGTGCAAACGCGTCAAGCGCCGGCAGGACGATCCGCTCAAACGCCGTCCTGTAAGCGCCCGACCCCGATCCCGGCGGCAGCGGGATATTGAGGTTGCGCCCGCCAGCGCCCTTTACCTCTGTCCCGCCGGAGTCCGGTGGGAACAGGTTGTCCTGATGCAGCGAAATGGTCAGCACGTCGGGATCGTCCAGAAAGACCGCCTCGGTGCCGTTGCCGTGGTGCACGTCCCAGTCGACCGTCGCAACCCGCGTGACCCCATAGGTCTGTTGCGCGTATCTGATGCCGAGGGCAGCATTGGCAAACAGGCAAAACCCCATGGCCAGATCGGGCAGCGCGTGATGCCCCGGCGGACGGCACAGCACATAGGCGTTGTCAGCCTGGCCGGTCATCACCGCGTCGACCGCCGCCGTCACGCCGCCGACTGCCAGCCGGGCGATATCGAGGCTGGCAGGACCGGCCGGTGTCAGCGCACCGGCATCTCCTCCGCCGCTTTCACAGACGCTGCGCAAGTGGTCGATATGCGATGACGGGTGGATCAAACCGATCACGTCATCTCCTGCGGGTTCGGGGCTGACATGGCTCAGATGTGGCCAAAGTCCGGTTGCCTGAACCAGGTTCTGAAGTCGGCGCTTGGTTTCAGGGTGTTCGAAATGGCTGCCGGGCTGCAGCTCAAGCGTCGGCTGAAAGAACCCACACCAGTTCAGCGTGTCATGCCAATAGTACAGTTCCGAGGCGATCAGTGCGGTTTTTCGGGAACATTTGGAATTCTTGTGAAACATGGCATCCCTCCAGCAATCAGGATTCAATTATCCGAATTTGTTGACAATACCACCAGAGTGGTATGAAATTATCAGTATCTACAAATTCGGTGGTGTATCCGTATGACGTCTCAACGTGACCAGGAGTACGACTTCTTCGGACAGGTTGCGGTCGCCGACACGTTGGAGACCTATGAGCGCGCGGTTGTTCCCTTTCTCAGCGGCCTGTTTTCGGCGCAAAGCGTGTTGGCGATAAGCTTCAACCGAACAGCGGTCCCGGAAATTCACTTTCGCTGGATTCCCGACCATGAGTTGCGCGCGACCTTCGACCGTGCCTACTCCGAACTCGGCTACATGCTCGACCCCTTTTTCCAGCGGAGTTGGCAGACACAGGACTGGGAGGCCTGCCTGCTGCGGGAAATCGCCCCGGACCGATTTGAGTCGAGCGAGTATTTCTCGGCCTATTTCAGCGCTACGAACATGGTGGATGACATGGGGCTCATCGCGAGGATATCCGAGGATAAGGCGGTTCACCTCTCGGTGGGGCGCAGCTCGGGTCAGCGACGATACCGGTCGGGAGATATAACCAGGTTCCGGCAGATCGCACGGGTCCTGGCGCCCAAGCTCCGGGCAATTCTCACCCCCGAAATATCTGGACCTGTGAGGGTTATGCCGTCATTGGATGATCGTTTCTTTGAATTCGCTCGTGCAGACGGAAAGAACATTTCGAGGCGCGAAGCCGAGGTCGCGGCACTCATTGTCAGAGGGTACTCCAGCCGCGCCATCTCGCTCAAACTTGGCATTTCCATGCATACCGTCAAAGTTCACCGGCGCGCCCTGTACAAGAAGCTGACCATCACGTCTCAAAGCGAGCTGTTCGGGATTTTGACCCGATCGGCCCAGATCGACTCTGTGATTTCGGATTGAAGCCGCAAGAGCGGCAAATCACCGTCCCATACGCGCATATCAACTTGTCGCATCGGTATTGCCGAGATCGCTGCACGACGTTCGCCGGTAACAGTCTCAGACTGCATCCTTGTGAATGCCCGCTATGCAGGAAGGAGACCAAAGCTCAAACGTCTATGACCCCAGAGAAATAGGTGGCTTTGTCCCATCGTGGCGGAGGCCGACGTTCATCAAACGGCAGCAAAGTCCGCTTAGTGGGTTTATGTGTGCAGCGCGATCAACTGCGGCTTTGAGCCCGTTTGCCGGTTCTCTGTGGTGGTACGACGATTAGCTTGTGCCGTCCGCATTTTTCGTATTGGTTGCGATCACCTTTTGCATCAGCGCAACGAACTGGTTTCGCTCGATTTCCGAAAGGCCTGCAAGCGCGGATGCGTTCTCATCCAGAGCTGCGGAGACAGCGGGAGCGCGCAAGGCCCGCGCGTGCGCGGTCAGCCAGACCCGTTGGGCACGCCCGTCGCTTTCGTCCTTTTTTCGTACAATCAATCCATCACGTTCCATCCGTGCCAACGTGTTGGCCATCGTCGCCTGTTCGATATCC
>CAYGNB010000148.1:0-3675 GCA_964351135.1 uncultured Rhodobacterales bacterium
GCCGTGGCGCTGTTGCTGTTCCTCAACTTCCTCGGGTTGCACAAGAGCTTTACGCTTCTGCTGTTCGGCCATGTGATCTTTACCCTGCCATTCGTGATCCTGGTGGTTCAGGCGCGGCTGATCGCCATCCGGCGCGACGTCGAGGAGGCGGCGATGAGCCTGGGCGCGAGCCCGGTTCAGACCTTTTTCCAGATCACTCTGCCACTGATGCTGCCGGCGGTGCTGGCGGGCGCGCTGTTCGCCTTTACCATCAGCTTCGATGACATCACCGGCACGCTGTTCTGGAAACCCGGCGGGGTCGAAACCGTACCCACCCAGATATTCGCGATGCTGCGCAATTCGATCAGCCCCGAGATCAATGCGCTGGGCACCGTGATGATTGTCATGACCGTGGGCCTGCCCCTGCTGGGGGCGGCGATCGCACGGCAACTCGCCCGCAAGAGCGGCAGCTAGAACCGCCTGCATATTACACTCAACAAGGAGACGAAGATGACACGCAAGATCGACAACACCACGCGCTACGAGAGGCTGCGCGAACGGTATATGAATGGCGACCTGGATCGCCGCAGCTTTCTCGGGCTGATCGGCGCGGCGGGCGCGGCCTACGGTCTCGTGACGCCGTTCCGCGCGATGGCCCAGGACGTGAAACAGGTGCGTTTCGACGGATGGGGCGGCGTGGTTTCGGAAGCGTTGCGCGCCAATGCCTTCGATCCCTTCACCGCTGCCAGCGGGATCGAGGTCGTGGATGGCACCTTTGGCGGCGGCGACGAATACCTGTCGCGGGTCAAGGCCAGCCAGCCCGGCGAATACAACATCGCCCACCTGTCGGGTGTGTTCGACTATGCGCGCTATCACGGGCTGGGGCTGACCACCGAGCTGAATGAGGACAACATCCCCAACCTGCAATATGTCATCCCGAAACTGACCGAAGTGTTCCGCAAGGTGACCGACGGCAAGCTGAGCTGCGTGCCCTATGACTACGGCACCACCGGGCTGGCCTATAACCGCAAATACATCTCGGACGACGAGATGAAGGAAAAGGGCGCCAAGATCCTCATCGACGAGACCCACAAGGGCAAGATCGGCGGCTGGTCCGACTGGCGCACGCGGATGTGGTACGCTTCGCTGCAGACCGGGCAGGACCCCAACGGCGTCACCGACGAAGAGGCTTGCTGGGATGCCGTGCGCCAGCACCGCGATCTGGCGCTGAAATACTGGACCTCGGGCGCCGAACTGATGAGCCTGCTGGCGGAAGAAGAGATCCACGTCACCGAGGGCTGGTCCGGGCGCATCTACGCGTTGCAGGAACAGGGCCACGATATCGGCTACATTGACCCGCCCAACGGGTTCGGCTGGCAGGAATGCATGTTCGTGATCAAGGGGTCGCCGCTGGAGGCTTGCGAGGAACTGCTGAACTTCATGCTGGCGCCCGAAACCGCGATCGCGGTGGCCGAGGGGCAGAACTACCCGCCCGCTCTCGATCCGCAGAAGGTCGAACTGGGCGACAAGATCCCGACCCTGCCGGCCTTCGATCCGACCGGCACGCTCGACGGGCTGACCTTTGCCGATCCGGCCTATTGGAACGGGCACGAGGCCGATTGGTCGAAAACCTTTGGCCGCGTGCAAAAGGGCTATTGATGCCAACGCCCCCTCCCGTCGCGGGAGGGGGCCGCTCAGCCGGAGGGTACGCCTTTGAGCACCGTCATCCTGGATAATGTCGTCAAGCGGTTCGGCACGTTCACCGCTGTGCATCCGACCAACCTGGAGATCCCGGAGGGCACGTTCCTGACGCTTCTCGGCCCCTCGGGGTGCGGCAAGACCACCAATCTGCGGATGATCGCGGGGCTGCTGGACCCGACCGAAGGCGAGATACGCATCGGTGGCAAGCGGGTGAACAACGTGCCGATCCACAAACGCAACCTCGGTATCGTGTTCCAGAACTATGCGCTGTTCCCGCACAAGAGCGTGGCCGAAAACGTCGCCTTTGGCCTGAAATACCGAGATGTGCCGAAATCCGAGATCGCCGGCCGGGTGCAGGCGGCGCTGGATCTGGTGCAATTGCCGGATGTCGGGGCGCGCTATCCCAAGGAACTGTCGGGCGGTCAGCAGCAGCGCATCGCCCTGGCCCGCGCCATTGTCATCGAGCCGGACGTGCTGCTGCTGGACGAACCGTTGTCGGCGCTCGACGCCAACCTGCGCGAAGACATGCGTGTCGAGCTCAAGCGTATCCAGGACCAGATCGGCGTGACCACGGTCTTTGTGACCCATGACCAGTCCGAGGCACTGGCCATGTCCGACCAGATCGTGGTGATGAGCGCCGGGCGGGTCGAACAGGTCGGCACGCCCGAGGAGGTCTACAATAGCCCGGCCAGTGAATTCGTGGCCAATTTCCTTGGCGCGTCCAACATCGTCGAAGGCAGCTGTACCGAAGCCGGACCCGAGGCGGCGCATCTCGACGTGCCGGTTTTCGGCAAGGTGTCCGTGCCCGCCGACAAGGCCCCCGGGGTCCGCCAGGGTCCGGCCAAGCTGGTGCTGCGGGCCGAGAAGCTGCAGCTTTTGCCACAGGGGGCGGACGCCGGCGGCCGGATCGCCGCCGACGCCGTTGTCGAAACCGTCGATTATCAGGGACAGACCGTTCGCTATTTCATTCGTGCGGGCGACCGGCAGTTTCAGGCGATCAACATGATCGACGGCCATCCCTTTGCCGAAGGAACCACAGTTACGGCGGCGTTCCGCCCGGTGGATTGCGCTGGCTTGCCGGGGGGCTGAGATGAGCAACCTGTTCTATCAGGGGCGCGGGCGCAAACCGGTGCTGGATCAGGCGCGCGGCGTCTATATGTGGGACAAGAACGGGCGGCGGTATCTCGACGGCTCGTCCGGTGCCATGGTCTGCAATATCGGCCACTCCAACGAAAACGTGCTGGCGGCCATGCAGCGGCAGATGGAGAAGTCGACCTTTGGCTACCGGCTGCATTTCGAAACCGAGGCATCGGAAAAAATGGCGGCGCGGCTGGCCGAAAAGATGCCCAGGGGTCTGGACCGCGTCTTTTTTGTCTCCGGCGGGTCCGAGGCGGTGGAAAGCGCGATCAAACTGGCGCGTCAATATGCGCTTGCCATCGGTGAAGGCAGCCGGTGGAAGATCATCTCGCGCGCGCCGTCCTATCATGGCTGCACGCTGGGCGCGCTGGCCACCACCGGCTATGCGCCGCTGACCGAGCCGTTCGAGCCGCTGATGCGCGTCATGCCCAAGATCCCCGCGCCACGGGCCTATCTGGACGGGCTCGACCCCGCCGACCCCGAGACGGGGCGGCATTACGCCGACATGCTTGCGGCGCGGATCGAGGCCGAGGGGCCCGACAGCGTGCTGGGGTTCATCGTCGAACCGATCGGGGGCGCATCGACCGGGGCGCTGGTCCCGCCCGAGGGGTATCTGGAGCGCGTGCGGTCGATCTGCGACGACTATGGCGTGTTGCTGATCATGGACGAGGTGATGACCGGGGCCGGGCGGACCGGCGCCTTTCTGGGCAGCGATCACTGGGGGGTGCGGCCCGATATCGTGGTGATGTCCAAGGGGATCGGTTCGGGCTATGCGCCGCTGGGGGCGATGATTGCCGACAACCGGCTTGTCGAACCGGTGCTTGATGCGGGCGGGTTTGCGCATGGTTTTACCTATGC
>CAYGNB010000148.1:3775-5291 GCA_964351135.1 uncultured Rhodobacterales bacterium
GACGGGGATCACGTGCTGGTCTGCCCGCCGCTGATCCTGAACGAGAGCCATATCGACGAGATCATCGACGGGCTCGACGCGGCACTGATACAGTTCGCGAACGAGATCGCGCCGGTGTTGAGGGCCGGGTGACATGTCGAAGATCCTGATCACCTGCGCAATCACCGGTTCGATTCACACGCCGTCGATGTCGCCTCATCTGCCGGTGACGGCCGATGAAATCGCCAATCAGGCAGTTGGCGCGGCCAAGGCCGGCGCGGCAATCCTGCATCTGCATGCGCGCAACCCCGAAACCGGGCAACCCTCGGCCGATACCGCACATTTCATGGCGTTTCTGCCGCAGATCGCGCAGGCGACCGATGCCGTGCAGAACATCACCACAGGCGGCAGCGCGGTGATGACATTGGATGAACGGCTGGCGGCACCGAAACGGGCGGAGCCCGAGATGTGCAGCCTCAACATGGGATCCATGAATTTCGCGCTTTATCCGGCGGCGGCGCGCATCAGCGATTGGCAACATGACTGGGAACAGCCCTTTCTCGACAACTCCGACGATCTGGTGTTCAAGAACACTCCGCGCGACATTGCCGCGATCCTGCAGATCATGGGGGCAGAGCGCGGCGCGCGGTTCGAGTTCGAGTGCTATGACGTCGGTCATCTCTACATGCTGCGGCATTTCGCCGATCGGGGGCTGGTCGAACCGCCGTTTTTCATCCAGTTCGTCTTTGGCGTTCTCGGCGGGATCGGCCCCGATCCTGAAAATCTCACTCATATGAAGCTCATCGCCGACAAGCTGTTCGGTCAGGATTATCTGTTTTCGGTGCTCGCCGCCGGGCGGCATCAGATGCCGTTCGCGTCAATGGCCGCGGCCATGGGCGGGCATGTGCGTGTCGGACTGGAGGACAGCCTGATGATCGCGCGTGGCCGGTTGGCCCGGAACAACGCCGAACAGGTGACAAAGGTCCGGGGCATCGTCGAAGCGCTGGGGCGCGAGGTCGCCACGCCGGATGACGCGCGCAAGATGCTCGGGCTCAAGGGTGCGGCGGGGACGGCAATCTGATGACGGTCACGATCCGGCAGGCCGAGCGCGCCGACGCGGAACGGCTGGACGCCGCATTGGCGGCCCTGGCGAAGGATCTTGGCGATCCCTATCGCGCCACGCCTGTCGGCCTTGCACGCGCCGGGTGGGGGCAGGTGTCTGCTTTTCGCGCGCAGCTCGCCGAAGACGGGGCGGTGTTGGCCGGACTCGCGCTTTACTCGCCCGGCCTGTCGACGGTTCGCGGTGGGCCGGGGGTCAATGTCTCGGATCTTTGGGTTGCGCCGGCGCACCGTTCGGGCGGGCTCGGGCGGCGGCTGCTGGCGGCGGCCTTTGCCGATGCCGCCCGTCTATGGGGTGCGTGTTTCCTGCGGTTGCAGGTCTATGACCGAACCCCGGAGGCGCGCCGTTTCTACGACCGGCTGGGTTTTGTGCCTTCCACCGGTCACACCGATCTGATTTTGGACGAGGCCGGATGCG
>CAYGNB010000148.1:5391-7538 GCA_964351135.1 uncultured Rhodobacterales bacterium
TACCATCAGGCCGACACCGCGTGCCCCATCGCCGAAGGCACCTGGGAGGCCGCCTATTGGTCGGCCCAGAGCGCCATCACCGGGGCCGACCTGATCGCGGATGGAGATGATCGCGCCGTCTATGCCCTGTCGCGTCCGCCGGGGCATCATGCCTTTGCCGATCTCGCCGGGGGGTTCTGTTTTCTCAACAATTCCGGCATCGCCGCTGAACGGCTGCGCAGCAAAGGGTATCGCCCGGCGATCCTCGATGTGGATGTGCATCACGGCAATGGCACGCAAGGTATGTTCTATGACCGGGACGACGTTCTGACGGTGTCGATTCATGCCGACCCCGCGCGGTTCTATCCGTTTTTCTGGGGGCACGCGCAGGAACGCGGTGCGGGGCGGGGCATCGGCTGCAATCTGAACCTGCCATTGCCGCGCGGCACGGGCGACGCCGATTACCTCGCCACACTCGCCACGGCGCTGGCGCGGGTGCGCAGTTTCGGGACGGACGCGCTGGTGGTTGCGCTCGGGCTCGACGCGTCGATTGACGATCCGTTTCAGGGGCTGGCGGTGACGCAGGACGGCTTTGCCCGCATCGGCGCGGCGCTGGCCGCCACCGGGCTGCCGGTGCTCTTTGTTCAGGAGGGCGGATATCTGTCGGATACGCTGGGCGCGAACCTGACGCGAACCCTGACCGGGTTTCAGGAGGGCGCGTGACCCTGTCGGATGTCATCGTCATCGGCGGCGGTATCGCCGGGGTCGGCGCGGGGGCGGAACTGGCAGCCGAGATGTCGGTCTGTGTGCTGGAGGCGGAACCCCGGCTGGGTTATCACGCGACCGGCCGTTCAGCGGCGATATTCATTCGCAATTATGGCAATACGACGCTGCGCGCGCTCAACGCCGCCTCTGCTGGGTTTCTTGAATCCCCGGGCGGTGTTTCCGATTGCAGCCTTCTGTCGCCGCGCGGTGAACTGCTGGTGGCGACCGAAGAGGAACTGGGCGATCTGGAAACCTATTGCGCAGGTGCAGAGGGGCTGGAACGGCTGACCGCGGCGCAGGCGGTTGAACTGGTGCCTATCCTACGCCCGGAGGTTATTGCCGCGGCCGCCATCGAATGGGACGCGCAGGATATCGACGTGGATCGGATGCTCGCGGGATATGCCCGGCTGCTGAGACAGCGCGGCGGGATGGTCGAAACCGGTGCACGGGTTTCATCCATCCGGCGTGAGGCGGATGTCTGGCATGTCACGGCCGGCGGTCGGGATTATCGCGCGCCCGTGATCGTCAATGCCGCTGGTGCCTGGGCCTCCGAGGTGGCGAAGATGGCAGGTGCCCGGCCGGTTCCGTTACACCCGCTGCGCCGCTCGGCGGCGATCCTGCCCGCGCCCGGGCAACACGATGTAAGAAACTGGCCGCTTTTCGCTTCGGCGTCCGAACGCTGGTACGCCAAGCCCGAGGCCGGCAAGCTGATGGTCAGCCCGGCGGACGAAGACCCGGTCGAGCCGCAGGACGCCTGGGCGGATGACATGGTCTTGGCCGAGGGACTGCACCGCTTCGAACAGGCGGTGACCATGCCCGTCACCCGTGTCGAGCACAGCTGGGCCGGGCTGCGCAGCTTTACACCGGATCGCAGCCCCGCCGTCGGCTTCGACCCCGAGTGCAAGGGATTCTTCTGGCTGGCCGGGCAGGGCGGATATGGCGTCCAGACCGCGCCGGTGCTATCCCGCCTGACAATGGAGCTTGTTACCGGCGCTGCGCCGCAGCTTCCCGATACCGTGGTCAGGGCTGTCGCCCCCGACCGCTTTCACCCCTGACCGAAAGAGGCAAGAAATGACCGACATTACCCGAAGCCATACCGGCACGCGCATGAGCCAGATCGTGACCCATGGCGATACGATCTATCTGGCCGGGCAGGTGGGCACCGCCGGTGCCAGCGTGACGCGCCAGACAGAAGAATGCCTGGAAAAGATCGAAGCGCTGCTGGCCGAGGCGGGTTCGGACAAGTCGCGCATCTTGCAATGCACCATCTGGCTGGCGGACATGGCGGATTTCGCAGAAATGAATGCGGTCTGGGATGCCTGGGTCCCGGAAGGACATGCGCCCACGCGTGCCTGCGGCGAGGCCCGTCTGGCGACGCCGGAGTACAAGGTCGAGTTCATCGT
>CAYGNB010000149.1:0-7530 GCA_964351135.1 uncultured Rhodobacterales bacterium
TCTGCTGGTTGCGCTGGAACAGCACGATCGGCACGATCAGGATCAGCAGCAGCACAACGGCCACCGCAGACGCCACCGGCCAGTCACGGTTCGAGAAGAATTCTTCCCACAGTACCTTGCCGATCATCAGCGTGCCCGATCCGCCCAGCAGCGAGGGGATCACGAATTCTCCCAGCGCCGGGATGAACACCAGGAATGATCCCGCGACGATCCCGTTGCGCGACAGCGGAATGGTAACCAGCCAGAAGGCGGACAACCGCGAACAGCCCAGATCCTCAGCCGCCTCGATCAGCGATTCGTCCATGCGTTCGAGAGCCGCATAGATCGGCAGGATCATGAATGGCAGATACGTATAGACGATGCCGATATAGACTGCGGCGTTGGTGTTCAGGATTGTCAGCGGTTCGGAGATCACCCCGGTCCACAGCAGGAACTGGTTCAGGAATCCTTCGTTCGACAGAATCCCCATCCACGCATAGACCCGGATCAGGAAACTGGTCCAGAAGGGCAGGATGATCAGCATCATCAGCGTCGGACGCCACTCCTCGGGGGCGCGGGCCATGCCATAGGCAATGGGGTAACCGGCCAGCAATGTCAGCACGGTCGAGATCAGCGCGATCTTGAGACTGCTCAGATAGGCCTTCCAATAGAGGGCGTCGGTGGTCAGGAACCAGAAATTCTCAAAATCCAGTTCCTTCACGAAGGCCCAGAAGCCCTCGGCCCAGTCGAATTGCGGCAGGTAAGGCGGGCGCATCAGCGCCGTATCCGACAGCGAAATCTTCAGCACGATGAAGAATGGCACCAGAAACAGCGCCAGCAGCCACAGATAGGGCACCGCGATGAGGAGGAACCGCCGCATCAGTCGGCCAGCAGGACGCCGGCAGTGGCGGTCCAGGACAGCCAGACGGGGTCTTCCCAGGTGAAACTGCGCCGCGCGATACGCCGGTTGTTGGCGGTCTGGGCCTTGATGAGCTGACCACCCGGCAGTTCGACGTGATAGGTCGAGATATTGCCCAGATAGGCGATGTCATGCACCTTGCCCTGCACCGCGTTGGCCGCATCCGCAGGGCGTTCGGCGGAAATCGCGATCTTTTCGGGACGGATCGCCAGATGGCAGCGCCCGCTTTCGATCCGGCGGCCGGAATGTGCCGTCAGCGGCTCCTGACCCTCGGCCCAGTCGATGCGATAGCTGTCGCCACCCTGATAGATGGCGTGGCCGTCGATGATGTTCACCTCGCCGATGAAATCGGCGACATAAACCGAATTGGGTTCCTCGTAGATCCGGTCGGGCGGTGCCGCCTGGACGATACGCCCCTGATCCATCACCGCAACGCGGCTGGCGACTGTCATCGCCTCTTCCTGGTCGTGGGTGACGATCACAAAGGTTGTCCCGGTGGATTCCTGAATATCCATCAGTTCGAACTGGGTGTCCTGCCGCAGCTTCTTGTCCAGCGCACCCAGCGGTTCGTCGAGCAACAGCAGTTTGGGCGCCTTGGCCAGCGATCGCGCCAGCGCCACCCGCTGCCGCTGCCCGCCGGATATCTGATGCGGCTTGCGGCGCGTAAACTGTTCCAGCCGGGTCAGTTTCAGCATTTCCTCGACCCGCGCGGCGATGGCGTCCTTGGCCATGTCGGTCCGGCGCAGCCCGAAGGCGATATTATCCCAGATGCTGAGATGCGGGAACAGCGCGTAGGACTGGAACATCATGTTCACGGGGCGCTTGTTCGGCGGCACCGGAGCGATGTTCCGCCCGTCCAGTTCGATCACGCCCTCGGTCGGCGATTCGAACCCGGCCAGCATCCGCATCATCGTCGTCTTGCCGCAGCCCGAGGGGCCAAGCAGCGCAAAGAATTCCTTTTCGTAGATGTCCAGCGTCAGATCGTCGATGGCGACGAATTCGCCGAATCGTTTGGTGACGTTTCGAAACCGGATCAGCGGGCTGGCCGCGGGATCATCCCAGGGGGCAAAGATGTCGGATGGCAAAGGCGGCTCCTTCCTTGGCATCAAAAAGGCGGGCACAGGGCCCGCCTTCCGCGTGTCGGCTCAGGTGCCCGACTTGATTTTGGTCCACAGCCGGGTCACCACCCGCTGCACCTTGGGCGGGTAGGGGGTGGTGGTGTAGAGGTTCTCCATCGTTGCTTCGTCTGGGTAGATCGCCGGGTCGGTGATCACGTCCTCTTCGAGAAACTCCTGCGATGCCTTGTTGCCGTTGGCATAATAGACATAGTTCGACGCCGCGGCCATGTTCTGCGCGTCCATGATGAAGTTCAGGAACACATGGGCCCCGTCCGGGTTCGGCGCGTCGACCGGAATCGCCATCTGGTCGAACCACATCTGCGATCCTTCGTTGAAGGCGTAATAGGCGATCTCGATCCCGTTATCGGCCTCGTCGGCGCGGTCGCGTGCCTGAAGCACGTCGCCGGACCAGCCGATCGCCACGCAGATGTCACCGTTGGCCAGCGCGTTGATGTATTCCGACGAATGGAATTTCTGCACATGGGGGCGAACGGCCATCAGGACGTCTTCCACCTTGGCGATCACATCGGGGTCGTGGCTGTCGGGATCCTCGCCGATGTATTTCAGCGCCATCGGGATGATCTCGGACGGAGAATCGAGGAAATGCACGCCGCAGGCGGCCAGCTTTTCCATGTTCTCGGGCTTGAGGATCAGGTCCATGCTGTTCATCGGCGCGTCTTCGCCCAGGGCTTCCTTCACCTTGGCGACGTTCAGGCCGAGCCCGGTGGACCCCCACATGTAGTTGATCGAATATTCGTTGCCCGGATCGTATTGCGCGGTGCGCTCCGAGATCATGTCCCACATGTTGGCAAGGTTGGGCAGCTTGTCCTTGTCCAGCTTCTGGAATGCGCCGGCACTGATCTGGCGCTGCAGGAATGTGCCGGTGGGCACCACGACGTCATAACCGGATCCGCCGGCCAGCATCTTGGTTTCCAGCACCTCGTTGCTGTCGAACACGTCATAGACGAGATCGAGGCCGGTTTCGGTCTCGAATTTCGCCAGCAGTTCTTCGTCGATATAGTCCGACCAGTTGTAAACCCGTACCTCGTCGGCGCCGGCCGCGGCGGCGGCCATGGCCAGCGTGGCGGTCAGGCAAAGCGTTCCCGTATTCATCCTGTTAGTTTCTCCCCGGTTGGGCCGGGTGTGTCCCGGCGGAATTATTTGATCAAGTTTTGCCTGTTTCGGCAATAGCGGATATGTTCACATGCAAGTGGAAAACAGGCAAGAGCCGTCGGCGCCGGGGTGGGCGGTGGCGGTCCACCCGTATTGTCGGAGGGCAAATGGAAACGGCGACACAGCAACCGAAGACGCCCGGAGCACGGCCCGCGCCGGCCCATGAACAGGTCTATCGGCGCTTGCGCGAACAGGTGTTGTTCGGCGATCTGATTCCCGGTCAGCCAGTGACGATTCAAGGTCTCACCGAGGCGTTGGGCGCCGGTATGACGCCGGTGCGTGAAGCGATCCGCCGGCTGATTTCGGACGGTGCGCTGGCGTTCCAGGGCAACCGCAGGGTCAGCGTGCCCACGCTGAGCGCAGGCGATCTCGATCAGCTCCTGTTTTTGAGAAAATCCATTGAATGCGAATTGGTTATGCGCGCCTCTGCGCATGTCACACCGGAGGTGATCGAGGAATTGAAACGCATAGACGCCCGGCTCGACGATGCCATCGCGGCAGGAGACGTGGCCGGGTATCTGCGGCGCAATTATCAGTTTCACGCGCTGCTCTATGCGCAGGCAAAGGCACCGGTGCTGGCGGAAATGACCGACCGGCTCTGGCTGCGGTTCGGGCCATCGTTGCGGGTGGTCTGCGGGCGGTTCGGCACCCAGAACCTGCCTGACCGCCACAAGGAACTGATGGACGCCCTGAAGAATGGCAACGCGGCCGAAGCTGCCCGCGCGATCGTCAGAGACGTCGAAGACGGGATGGATCAGGTGGCTGCGGTGCTGATCGATTCGAACTGATTCGATTGACGTCAAAAAATTTGATCATATTATGATCGCAATCGCCGAAGGAGCCTCGTCATGACCGTCATCACCAATCATCTGCCCACCGAAGACCTGCAAGCGCTGGATGCGGCGCATCATATGCACCCCTTTACCGCGGGCGGAGACCTGGCCGACAAGGGCGCGCGCGTCATCACCCGCGCCAAAGGCGTGTTCCTGACCGACAGCGACGGCAACGAGATCCTCGACGGAATGGCGGGACTGTGGTGCGTCAATATCGGCTATGGCCGTGACGAACTGGCCGAGGCGGCGGCCCGCCAGATGCGCGAACTGCCCTATTACAACACCTTTTTCCAGACCACCCATGTCCCGGCCATCGCGCTGGCGGCGAAGCTGGCCGAACTGGCGCCTGGCGATCTGAATCATGTCTTTTTCGCAGGTTCGGGGTCCGAGGCCAACGACACCAACATCCGCATGGTGCGCCATTACTGGTCGGTAAAGGGCAAGCCGGAAAAGAACATTATCATCAGCCGCAAGAATGCCTATCACGGGTCGACCATGGGCGGGGCCAGCCTGGGCGGCATGATTCCCATGCACGAACAGGGTGGTCTGCCGATCCCCGATATTCACCATATTCCGCAGCCGGACTGGTGGGCCGAAGGCGGCGACATGAGCCCCGAGGAATTCGGTCTCGCCCGCGCGCGGGAACTGGAGCAGGCAATCCTGGAACTGGGCGAGGACCGGGTTGCCGCCTTCATCGCCGAACCGGTGCAGGGGGCAGGGGGGGTGATCGTTGCGCCCGATAGCTACTGGCCGGAAATCCAGCGGATCTGCGACAAGTACGAGATTCTGCTGATCGCCGACGAGGTGATCTGCGGATTCGGGCGCACCGGCAACTGGTTCGGGACGCAGACGCTGGGTATCCGGCCTCATATCATGTCCATCGCCAAGGGGCTGTCGTCGGGCTATGCGCCGATTGGCGGCTCGGTCGTCTGTGACGAGGTGGCCGAGGTGATCGCGCAAGGCGAATTCAACCACGGCTACACCTATTCAGGGCATCCGGTGGCTGCGGCGGTGGCGCTCGAAAACCTGCGTATCCTCGAAGAGGAAAAGGTGATCGAACACGTCCGCGACGTGGCCGCGCCGCATCTGAAAGCCGCGTGGGAGGGCCTGGCCGATCATCCGCTGGTCGGCGAGGCAAAGATCGTCGGCATGATGGGGTCGATCGCGCTCACACCGGACAAGACGGCGCGATCCCGTTTCGCCGCCGCGGCGGGTACGGTCGGGCTGATCTGCCGCGAACGCTGTTTCGCCAACAAACTGGTGATGCGGCATGTGGGGGATCGGATGGTGATTTCGCCGCCGCTTGTGATCACGCCGGCAGAGATCGACGAACTGGTCGGACGCGCGCGCAAGGCGCTGGACGAAACGCTGGATGCGGTCACCGCGCAGGGGCTGCTGCAATCCGCGGCCTAGGGCTTGACGAACAGCTTGCGGGGCCGGTCGCACAGGGTTTCGGCCGGTCCGCTGTCGCGGATCAGGATGGTTTCGGTGATTTCGAGGCCCCAATCCTCCATCCACAGGCCGGGCATGAAGTGAAAGGTCATGCCCGGTTCCAGCACGGTTTCATCGCCCTCGCGCAGTGAGATCGTACGTTCGCCCCAGTCGGGCGGATAGCTCAGCCCCACCGGATAGCCGCAGCGTGCCCCGCGTTCGATCCCGGCCCGTGTCAGCGGCGCGGCCAGGGCGGCGGCGATGTCACAGGCGCGGTTGCCAGCCCGCGCCGCCTCCAGACCGGCCTCCAGCCCCTCGATCAGCGCCGCCTCGGCGCGACGGATGTGATCGGGCGGCTCGCCCAGAAACACGGTGCGGCAGAGCGGCGCGTGATAGCGGCGATAGCAGCCGGAGATCTCGAAAAACGTCGCTGCCCCGGTCTCAAAGGGCTGCCCGTTCCAGGTCAGATGCGGTGCGGCGGCGTCCGGCCCCGAGGGCAGCAGCGGTACGATGGCCGGGTAATCGCCCCAGGCATCGCCGGTGCCCCGGATCGCGTCGCGATAGATCTCGGCGACCAGTTCGTTTTTCGGCAGGCCGGGCTCTACCCGTTCCAGCAATCCGTCGACCACCTTTTCCGAAATTGCCGCCGCCTTGCGCATGAATTCCAGTTCGGCGGCGGATTTCACCGTGCGCTGCCGGTTCACCAGCCCGGTGGCGTCACCCCAATCGGCGCTCTCCAGTTCCCGGGTCAGCACCGCCATCGCGCGGGCCGAGAAATAGTAGTTGTCCATTTCGACCCCGATTCGCGCCCGGTCGAGGCCGCACTCGGCCAACAGGCGCGCGAGATCCTCCATCGGGTGGCAGGTGACGGACTGCACGTAATGATCGGCGTAGGATCGGATGTAATCGCCGGACATCCAGACCGTGCGCAGCGCGCCGTTGGCGTCTTGACGACGGCCCCACCAGATCGGGTCGCCGTGGGCCGGCAACACCACCGCCTGGTGCACGTAAAAGGACCAACCGTCATAGCCGGTAAGCCATGCCATGTTGGACGGATCGCTGATCACAAGCGCCTGCAACCCGGCCCGGTCCATCGCCTTGCGCGTTTTGTCGATCCGGTTGGCGTACTCGCTCGGTTCGAAGGGTAATGCGGTGGCTGGCATGTTGTGTCTCCATCTCGTCGCCGGTTTGCGCGGTGGTCGCTCGGACCCGGTCATTTAGTGATCTTTTGCCGTTCGCAGCCCCCGGAATTGGCCGCGAGATTCGATCCGGTTGCAACCATGCCCTTTGCTGTGCTTACAATCACCCACAGACGATGCGGATCCAACCGCACGATAAAAACAGGGGAGCCGCCTTTTGGCCGAAACCGGAAACCCGGACGCGTTCGTCGAATTCGAACGTGTCCAGAAAAGCTATGACGGCGAAACACTGGTCGTCAAAGATCTCAACCTCGTGATGCCCAAAGGCGAGTTCCTGACCATGCTGGGGCCGTCCGGGTCGGGCAAGACCACCTGCCTGATGATGCTGGCCGGATTCGAGACCGCCACCCATGGCGACATCCGGCTGGACGGCGTGTCGATCAACAACATTCCGCCGCACAAACGTGGCATCGGCATGGTGTTCCAGAACTATGCGCTGTTCCCGCACATGACGGTGGCCGAGAACCTGTCTTTTCCGCTGGAAGTGCGCAAGATGAGCAAGTCCGAGCGCGAACAGAAGGTCAGGCGCGCGCTGGACATGGTGCAGATGGGCGATTTTGGCGGGCGACGCCCGGCGCAGCTCTCCGGCGGCCAGCAACAGCGTATCGCGCTGGCACGCGCGCTGGTGTTCGAGGCCGAGCTGGTGCTGATGGACGAACCGCTGGGCGCGCTGGACAAGCAGCTGCGCGAGCACATGCAGTTCGAGATCAAGCGTATTGCCGACGATCTGGGCATCACCGTGGTCTACGTGACCCACGACCAGACCGAGGCCCTGACCATGTCGGACCGGGTCGCGGTGTTCAACGACGGAGTGATTCAGCAACTCGCCCCGCCGGACCAGCTCTACGAGGCGCCCGAGAACAGTTTCGTCGCGCAGT
>CAYGNB010000150.1:0-1909 GCA_964351135.1 uncultured Rhodobacterales bacterium
GAGGAAGAGGCGCTCTGGGCCGAAGCGACGGGCCAGAGCATGCGCATCATTCGCCGCTCGTTATCGGACGATATCGGCGCGGTGACGGTAACGCGCCCGGATGGCGGCACCGACGAGGTCGCGCTGGAGGAAACTACGCCCGGCCGGTTCGAGGCCCTCTACGACGGGCCGCAGATCGGGCTCTACCGATTGACCGAGGGCGACCGTGAAGCAGTCATTGGCCTCGGCCCCGCCGCCCCGCGCGAGTTCGAACAGACCATTGCCAGCGGAGAGGTGCTGGCCCCGGTTGTGGCGTCGCTCAAGGGTGGCGTCGTGCGGCTGCAGGACGGACTGCCGAGCCTGCGCAACATACGCGAAGGCCGCCCCGCCGCGGGACGCGGCTGGATCGGGCTGGTGCCGCGCGGTGCCTACGAAACCCGCGACGTGACCCGCACGCCGCTGTTGCCCGCCTGGCTGGTGCTGGCCATGGCGGCGGCGTTGATCGTTGGCGGCTGGCTGCGCGAGGGGCGCCGGTAGGTTCTTCTTTCACGGCAACATTGCGTCCGCACCGGCTGGTACGACACCCTTTGGCGACGCGATTGACATGGGTTCAGCCGGATCATTAAGTTGCACCATACAACTTATCGGAGGCTTTATGCCTGATCCTGCCGCGCTGGATACGATTGATGCCATCCGCGTCGTTTCCCGCAACCTTGTACGTGAACTCGGTTTTACCGGCGGGCGTTTTGCCGGCACCGATCTCTCCCCTTCCTCCGTTCACGCATTGATCGAGATAGAGCCCGGAAATGTCACCGCCCGCGACATCTCTCAACGCCTTCATCTCGAAAAATCGAGTGTCAGCCGAATGCTGCGAAAACTGATCGATGCGGGCGATGTGGCAGAAACGGCGGGAAAAGATGCCCGCACCAAGATGCTCTGTCTGACCGCTGGCGGCCGGCGTCGGGTGGCGGCCATCCATGCCTTTGCCCGCGATCAGGTCTCCTGCGCGCTCGCCCGGCTGGAGCCGGGTCAGGAACAGACGGTTCTGGATGGGCTGGGCCTCTACGCCAGAGCGCTTTCCCCCAAAGCCGCTGCGAGCGAACAGGCCCCCGACACCGAGATCGTTGAGGGATACCAGACCGGGCTGATCGCCCGGATCACGCAGATGCACGCCTGCTATTATGCGCAGGTTTCAGGTTTCGGACAGCCGTTCGAGTCGGTTGTTGCAGGCGGGCTTGCCGAGTTTTGTGATCGGCTGCAAAGCCCGCGCAATGCGATCTGGGCCGTGATGCAGCAGGGGAGAATCCTCGGATCGATCGCGATTGACGGCGAGGATATGCCCGGAAACGTGGCTCACCTGCGCTGGTTCATCGTCGATGATCGCGTCAGGGGAACCGGCGCCGGGCGCAGGCTGCTGTCGGCCGCGCTCGACTTCACCGACCGACAGGGTTTTGCGGAAACCCATCTGTCGACGTTCAGCGGCCTCGACGCGGCACGGCACCTCTATGAAATGTATGGCTTCGTTCTGCACGACGAGCGCCCCGGCACGCAATGGGGCGCCGAAGTGCTCGAACAGCGGTTCGTACGGCCTTTCGCCGGAATTGCCGAACCGGGCGCAAATCGTCCATAGACCCCGCCGCCGGAAGGCAGCAGGCAACGACCAGCCAAGGCTTCGACCCTGTCAGCGGAAGATCACCGACACAGACGGGTCCCCCGGCAGGCCGGTATAGGTGGCCGTCGCCCCGCCCTTGCCTTTGGCGGGCGGCACCAGCGGTCCGAAGGAGCCGACCGAGATCATGTCTCCCGGTTTCATCTCGATCCCCTTCGACATCAGCCACATGAGCGAGTTCACCGGATGCCCCAGCACCGCCGCACCGGGCACCTCGGCCAGAACCTCGCCATCGGCGGCCGTCAGTGTGACCGTCATCGC
>CAYGNB010000150.1:2009-5574 GCA_964351135.1 uncultured Rhodobacterales bacterium
CCGAACCGCTCCTGCGCGGGCTTGCTGGTCAACCCGGCCTTGTACCCGATCAGCGGCCCCATCTGTTCGCTGATCGCGGCAGCGACCTTGGCCTGGGTACAGAGCGCATCCTCCATATTGCCATCGGCCACCAACGCACGGGTCGGTGTTCCGGTGGCGTAGTCGGCGGCGAATCTGGCCACGTCCTCGTCACTGGCGCAATCCGCCACGGCACCGCCGGCGACACCCAGCATGCAGGCCAGTACGGCCCCGATCCCATCCGGTTTCATCGTCGATCCTCCCATTGCCCGCGTGCAGGATCACATGGCTACCGCGTATCGGGCAACGATTCCCGTCGCCGCTTAAACACTTGTTCACCGGGATCGCGGATGCTGGCGGACGGAATTGCCTGCCGGGCCGGATGCGGAGCTGCCTGCATGAGCCTTACACACAAACTCGCCGAGGAACGGCGCGCGCGGCTTGCCGCCGAACGCCTGCTGGAACTCAAGCAGGCCGAACTGACTGCCGCCAATCGCAAACTGGGCCGCCACGCGCTGGCCCTGACCCGCCAGATAGGCCAGACCAAGGCCGAGGTCGAAACCGTCCGGGACGAAAACGAAAAGGTCAAATCGGACCTGACCGCCGCCAACGCCAAGATCGAAATCGCGGAACGGCGGCTGTGGCATTCGATCCAGACCATTCAGGACGGGTTTGCCTTTTTCGATTCCGACGGCACCCTGATCGGCGCGAACAGCGCCTATATCAACGCCTTCGAAGGGCTCGAAGAGATCGGCCCCGGCGTTTCCTACATGCGTATCCTGCAACTGATGACCGACGAAGGGCTGGTCGACACCCAGGACCTGACACCGGACGACTGGCGCGCGATGATGGCCGAACGCTGGTTTTCCCCGACCCCCCAGCCGGTCGTGATCCGGATGTGGAACGACGCCTATATCCGGCTGGTCGACAGCCGCGGCCATGGCGGCGATGTGGTCAGCCTCGCGCTGAACATCACCGCCACCGTTCGCTACGAGGCGCAGCTGACGACCGCCCGGGTCAGGGCCGAGGCGGCCAACCGCGCCAAATCCGCCTTTCTCGCCAACATGAGCCACGAGATCCGCACCCCGATGAACGGCGTTGTCGGCATGGCCGACCTGCTGCTCGACACCGGGCTGGACGAGGAACAGCAGCTTTACGTCAACACCATCCGCAATTCGGGCGAGGCGTTGCTGGTGATCATCAACGACGTTCTCGATTACTCCAAGATCGAGGCCGAAAAGCTGACGCTGCGGCCCGAACCCTTCGACCTTGAGCGCTGCATCCACGAGGTGGTGATGCTGCTGGCGCCGATCGCCCGCGACAAGGATCTGGCACTGGCGGTCGATTACGACCTGTTCCTGCCAACGATGTTCGTCGGCGATCCCGGTCGGGTGCGGCAGGTTCTGACCAATCTCGCCGGCAATGCGGTGAAATTCACCCGGCAAGGGCATGTGCTGATCCGCGTAACCGGTGTGCCCGACGAAACCGGCCAGGGCTGCGCGATTCACGTCGCAATCGAAGATACCGGCATCGGCATCCCGGCAGACAAGGTCGATCACATATTCGGCGAATTCAATCAGGTCGATGACGAACACAGCCGCGAATTCGAAGGCACCGGGCTGGGATTGGCGATCACCCAGCGGCTGATCGGGTTGATGGGCGGCACGGTCTGGGCCGAAAGCGAGGAAGGCAAGGGATCATGCTTTGGATTCCGGATCACGCTCGACCGGGCCGAGGCCATGCACCCCCTGCCACACATACCGGCCCTGTCCGGCACAGCTTTGGTCGTGGACAGTCAGGACACAAACCGCGAAATCCTGCGTAAGCGGCTGGGGCAGTTGAACCTGCCGGTGACCTGCTGCACCTCAGGCGCCGAGGCGCTGGAGGTGGCCGGTGCCGACACCGGTCTGGTCCTGTGCGATCAGACCCTGCCCGACATGGACGGGCTGGATCTGGCCGAGGCACTGCAGCGCACCCGGCCCGAACTGCCCGTGATCATGTTCAGCGCCAATCCCGGAAACGTCGAACCGGACCCGAAACGGGTGAAGCTGCACGATGTGCTGCAAAAACCGGCCAGACGCAGCGATCTGCTGGCCAGCCTCGCCCGGCTGGACCAGACCCCGAACCGCGAGGCCCCGCCGGGCCTTGGGGATGAAGGGGACAAACCCGTCGCCGCCACTGCCCCGCCGGACGCGCCGGTCCGGTCGCCGGATCTCGCGGTCTCGTCCGAACGGGGCGTGGATGAAACAACCGAAACCGGGCCTGCGCCGCCACCTTCATCCGACATCAGCGCCGACGCGACCGGAACGGCATCGCCCTGCCCTGATGCCGCAACCGTCGATCACCCGGTTCCGGCACCGCCGAACGCCCGTAAAATGCGGATCCTGGCGGCCGAGGACAATCGCACCAACAGGCTGGTGTTCACCAAGATGGTGAAGGATCTCGACATCGACCTGCGCTTTGCCGAAAACGGCGAAGAGGCGGTCGCGGCCTTTTCCGAGTTCCGCCCCGACGTGGTGTTCATGGATATTTCGATGCCCCGGATGGATGGCAAACAGGCGACGCGCGCGATCCGCGCCATCGAGGCCGATACCGGTGGCCATGTGCCCGTCGTCGCCATGACAGCCCACGCGATGGACGGCGACAGCGCCGAGATCCTTGCCGCAGGACTGGACCATTACCTGACCAAACCGCTGCGCAAGGCGCTGATCCACGAACGGATTGCCGCCGATTGCCCGCCGGATGCCCGCGCCCCGCTGCCGGATATCGGATTGCGCTGAGGGCGGGACTGGCCCTAGGCTGCCGCCATGCCGCACGACCCCCTCTCCGACGCCCGTCCCGACCGAGGTTTCCGCCCCCGCGCCCTGGGCGAAATCGCCATCCGTTGCGCCGACCCGGCGCGTATGGTCGCCTTTTACCGCGAGGTGATCGGTCTGGAACCGCTGGAAGGGTTTCACAATCCCGCCATCACCTTTCTCAGGATCGGCGCGGGGTACGGCGGCCATACCGCGGTGCTGGCGCTGTTTGCCGCAGACCCTGGCCCGGCGGCGCCGGCCACGGGCGCGGGATCGTCGCTGCATCACATCGCGCTGTCGCTGCCTTTTGCCGAACAAGAGGCGGCGATGCGTTGGTTCGACCGGCTGGAACAGCCATACCGCGTTGAGCATTTCGGCTGGATCGGCTGGCGCGGCGTATTCACCCGGGACCCCGAGGGCAATACCGTCGAACTGGTCGCCTACGATGCCGCGATACTCGACGCATCCGCCTCGGCACCACGCAGGAACACCGGGCGGTCGGGTTCGGACAGGTCCGGCTGATAACAATAGCCGCCACTGTCGAATTCGACCAGCGCGGCGGAATCGGTCAGGCGATGTTGAACGATAAACCGCGCCATCGCACCGCGCGCCCGCTTGGCGAAGAAACTCACGATCTTCGGCCCGCCGGGACGGTCCTCCATGAAAACCGGGGTGACCACGGGCAGTTTCAGCGCCTCCGGCGCAACCGCCCCGAAATATTCCTGGCTCGCGCAGTTCACCAGCGCGCGCGC
>CAYGNB010000150.1:5674-7446 GCA_964351135.1 uncultured Rhodobacterales bacterium
GCCAGACTGACGGCATCCGCTGCAAAATCGGGTTGGGTGGTCGCACCCTCCCGTTCGCTCCAGTCCAGCCGCTTGGCCGGTGAAATCACCACAAGCATCTCGTTCTCCCGTTGAATCCGGTCCGTTCTACCCGGCCCCTTGCAACACATCCAGAAAGGCCGCACCGAACCGTTCCGCGCGGCGGTCGCCCAGCAGGCGTTCCAGCGCCCCGGTATCGCCGGGCCGCAGCTGTGCAACCCGTGCCAGCAACGCCGCCGAACAACTCAGCGGTTTCAGCGTCCCGCAGGCACCGCGCGCCAGATCGGTCTGCGCCGCCAGCAGCCGGTCGTAAAGGTCGCCCGCCCCCTGCCCGGCCAGCTTGCGCCGTGCCGGGTGCGGGGTATCCGTCTCGCCATTGATGACCGCGAGAAAATCGGCGCCGTAGCGGTCGAGTTTCTTGGCCCCCACGCCGCTGATCCGCGCCATTGCATCCAGGTTTGCGGGTCGGGTTTCCGCCATTTCGATCAGAGTGCGGTCGTTGAACACCATATAGGCGGGCAAACGCGCGGTCTCGGCCAGTTCCCGGCGCTTTGCCTTCAGCGCGGCCAGCAGTGGCGCGTCCTCTTCCGACACCAGCGCGCGCGGCGTATCGGGCCGGCGCCCGGCAGCCCGGATCGTATCGCGGCGCAGGTCGATCGTCGCCTCATCGCGCAGGATGGGCAATGCGGCCTCGGTCAGCCGCAACGCGCCATGGCGTTCGGGGTCGGGGCGCACAAGGTCATGGCCCATCATCTGCCGGAACACCGCCTGCCAGCCACGGCGGTCGAATTCGCCCCCGACGCCAAAGGTCGGCAACGCGTCATGGCCACGCGCCCGGACCTTTTCGGTCGCGTTTCCCGTCAGGATGTCGGTCAGGTGCCCGGTGCCGAACCATTCGCCGGTGCGCAGGATCGCCGACAGCGCCTTGCGCACGGCCTGGGTGCCGTCGAAGGTTTCGGGCGGGGTGTCGCAGAGGTCGCAATGACCGCAGGGCTCGGCGGTTTCGCCGAAATAGCGCAACAACATCCGGCGGCGACAGCCCAGCGCCTCGGCCAGGCCCAGCAACGCGTTCAGCCGCGCGTGATCGGCGGCACGGCGTTCGGGTGGGGCGGGGCTTTCATCGATCTGGGTGCGGCGCAGGCGGATGTCATCGGCACCGAACAGGGTCAGCGTTTCCGCCGGGGCACCGTCGCGCCCCGCGCGGCCGATTTCCTGATAATAGGCCTCGATCGACTTGGGCAGGTCCGCATGGGCCACCCAGCGGATGTCGGGCTTGTCCACGCCCATGCCAAAGGCGACGGTAGCGACCACGATCAGCCCGTCTTCGCGGGCAAAGCGGTCTTCGACCGCGCGGCGGTCGGCCGGGTCCATGCCGCCGTGATAGGCGCAGGCGTTATGCCCGTCCACCTCCAGCGCGGCGGCCAGCGTTTCGGTCTTGGCGCGGGTGCCGCAATAGACGATCCCCGACTGCCCGCGCCGCGCATCGGCAAAGCGCAGAATCTGCTGGCGCGGCCCGTCCTTGGCGGCAAAGGCCAGGTGGATATTGGGCCGGTCGAACCCGCGCAGAAACGCGCGCGGCGCAACCCCGTCGAACAGCTTTTCCACGATCTCGGTGCGGGTTTCGGCGTCGGCGGTGGCGGTGAAGGCCGCCAGCGGCACACGCAACGCCCGCCGCAATTCGCCGATCCTCAGGTAATCAGGGCGGAAATCGTGGCCCCACTGGCTGACGCAATGGGCTTCGTCCACGGCGATCA
>CAYGNB010000151.1:0-7437 GCA_964351135.1 uncultured Rhodobacterales bacterium
TCGCAACGGCGATCCAGCATCAGGGCAAGGAACTGAGCTACAACAACATCAACGATACTGACGCGGCGTTCGAACTGGTCAGCGAATTCGCGCCTGAAAGCGGCCCGGCCTGCGCAATCATCAAACATGCCAACCCCTGTGGTGTGGCGCGCGGCGAAACACTCTGCGATGCGTATCAGCGGGCGTTCGATTGTGACCGGACCAGTGCCTTTGGCGGCATCATCGCGCTGAACGGTACACTGGATGCCCGGACCGCCGAAGCGATTACTGGCATCTTCACCGAGGTCGTCATCGCGCCAGAGGCGGATCAGGCGGCCCGCGATATCTTTGCCGCCAAGAAGAACCTGCGCCTGCTGACGACCGGCGGGCTGGCCGATCCGCGCGCTGCCGCGCTGGCCTTCCGGCAGGTGTCGGGTGGGATTCTGGTACAGGACAAGGACACCGGCCATATCGCTGCCGACGATCTCAGGGTGGTGACCAAGCGCGCGCCATCCGACGCGGAACTGGCCGATTTGCTGTTTGCCTGGACGGTGGCCAAGCATGTCAAATCCAACGCCATCATTTATGTCAAAAACGGTGCCACGGTGGGCGTCGGCGCGGGACAGATGAGCCGTGTGGACAGCACCCGCATCGCCGCGCGCAAGGCGCAGGACATGGCGGGTGTGCTGGACCTCTCGGAAACGCCGACCAAGGGCTCCGTTGTCGCGTCGGATGCGTTTTTTCCTTTTGCAGATGGGCTGATCACCGCCGCCGAGGCCGGTGCGACCGCGCTGATCCAGCCCGGCGGGTCGATGCGCGACGACGAGGTGATCGCAGCCGCCGACGAGCTTGGGCTGGCCATGGTCTTTACCGGCATGCGGCATTTCCGGCACTGAGGCGATGCGCTGGGGCATACTCATCTGGGCCGCGATTGCGGCATTGCTGGTCGATCAGTTCAGCAAATACTGGGTGGTGCACGGGCTCGAACTGGCGCGCAAGCGCGCCATCGACGTTTATCCGCCGCTGCTGAATTTCCGTTATGGTGAAAACCGTGGCATCAATTTCGGCCTGTTCGACGCCGAAACCGACGCCATGCGCTGGGCGCTGATCGGGTTTTCGCTGGTGGTGATCGCCGCGATCCTGTTCTGGCTGCGCCGGTTGCAGCCGCGCTGGCCGATGCTGGTGTCGGGCGGGCTGCTGGCGGGCGGCGCGCTGGGCAACGTGGTCGACCGGCTGTGGTATGGCTATGTTCTGGATTTCCTGAACATGTCCTGCTGCGGCTTCGACAACCCGTTCGTGTTCAATCTGGCCGATGTGTTCATTTTCGCCGGCGCTGCCGGATTGTTGCTGTTCGAAGGCCGCAATGGGGCGAAAACGCCCCGTGACGGGCCGGGGCATATGCGCTAAACACGCCGGGAACAGGCAGGAGACGTTACATGCGGTTGCCTTTGGCGGCGATCCTTCTGGCAGTCTTGATGACCGGTGCCGCGTGCTCGGGCAAGAAGGGCATGCACGACCTGCGGTCCAACTCTCCGGGTCCCGACGAATTCATGGTGCTGCCGGTCAAGCCGCTGACCGCGCCGCAGGATTACGCGGTGTTGCCCGCGCCGACGCCCGGCGGGGCCAACCTGACCGATCCGCATCCGCAGGCCGATGCGGTCGCGGCGCTGGGTGGCAATCCCGCCGCTCTGAACGCAACGGGCGTTCCGTCGTCCGACGGCGCGCTGGTGGCGCGGGCCAGTCGGCACGGTGTTCCGCAGAACATCCGCACCACCGTCGGTACCGAGGACGCCAAGTTCCGCAAGCAGCAAAAGCGGCTGTCGTCGTTCCGGCTGTTCCCGGTCGATCGCTATCAGCAGGCCTATCGCCGGCAGAAAATCGATCCGTTCGAGCAGACCGACCTGTTCCGCAGCTACGGTATTGCCACCCCGTCCTCGCCGCCGGTGCGTGAGTGACCGTTACCGGACCGGGATCGCGCCTGATCGTGCTGCCGGTCACATAATCGCCATCGCTTCTTGATCTTGGGCCTGTGCGCCCTCAGGTTGGCGCCGGTGAACGGAGGTTTCGCAATGCTTCGCAAGATCCTGGTCCTTCTGACGATCATGGCGGTCGCCCCGCTGGCGGCCGAGGAAAACGCCGAATTCGGCAAAGAGGCGGTCACCAGTTTCACGCTGGACAACGGTTTGCAGGTGGTGGTGATCGAGGATCACCGCGCCCCGGTGGTGCAACACATGGTCTGGTATCGCGCCGGGTCCGCTGACGAACCTCGCGGATCGTCGGGCGTCGCGCATTTTCTCGAACATCTCCTGTTCAAGGCCACCGATACCATGGCGGCGGGCGAATTGTCGGCCACCGTGGCCGCCAATGGCGGACAGGACAATGCGTTCACCAGCTATGACCAGACGGCGTATCACCAGCGTGTCGCCGCCGATCGTCTGGGCCTGATGATGCAGATGGAGGCCGACCGGATGCGGAACCTGCGCCTGACCGAACGCGACATCGAAACCGAACGTCAGGTGATTCTGGAAGAACGCAACCAGCGTACGGAAAACAACCCGCGTTCACTGTTTTCAGAACAGAAACGCGCCGCACAGTATCTCAACCATCGCTACGGTGTGCCGGTGATCGGCTGGAAACACGAGATGGAAACGCTCGATCTGGACGATGCGCTGGGATTTTATCGCCAGTATTATGCACCCAACAACGCCATCGTGATCGTGTCCGGCGATGCCGACCCGGACGAGGTGCGCAAGCTGGCCGAGGAACATTATGGCCCGCTGGCCCCGACCCCCGATCTCGGCCCGCGCGCACGGGCGCAGGAACCGCCGCAGACCGCCGCGCGGCGGCTGACCTATCGCGATCCACGGGTCGCACAGCCTTATCTCAGCCGGTCCTATCTGGCGCCCGAACGCGACAGCGGTGCGCAGGAACAGGCCGCCGCGCTGACCCTGCTGTCCGAGTTGCTGGGCGGCGGAACCACGTCGTTCCTGTCCGAGAAACTGCAATTTCAGGACAAGCTGGCGGTCTGGACCGGTGCCTATTACACGGGCACCTCTCTCGACGACACCACGTTCGACCTGATCGTGGTGCCTGCCGAAGGCGTCACGCTGGAGGCTGCCGAGGCTGCGCTGGACGCCGCTCTGGCCGCGTTCATTGAAACCGGGGTCGACCCCGAGGCGCTCGACCGGATCAAGCTGCAGTTGCGCGCGGCGCAGATCTACGCCCGCGACAACGTGGACGGTATTGCCAACCGCTATGGCCGGGCGCTGACCAGCGGGCTGACCATCGAGGATGTGCAGGCCTGGCCCGAGATACTGCAGGAGGTGACCGGAGAGGAAATCATCGCCGCCGCCCGCGCGGTTCTGCGGCCCGAAACCTCGGTGACGGGTTGGCTGATGCAGGACAAGGAGGTGACGCAATGAAGACGGTACTGACATTCGTCGCCGCGCTGCTGCTGGCCTGGCCCGCCGCCGCGGCGGTGGAAATCGAAGAGGTGACGACGCCCGGCGGGCTGACCGCCTGGCTGGTCGAGGATCATTCGATTCCGTTCACCGCGCTGGAAATCCGGTTTCGCGGCGGCACGTCGCTGGATCAGCCGGGCAAACGCGGCGCGGTCTACCTGATGACCGGCCTGCTGGAGGAAGGCGCCGGCGATATGGATGCCCAGGCCTATGCCCGTGCCCAGGAATCGCTGGCGGCGTCTTTCGGTTATGACGCGGGCGATGATTCGGTGTCGATCTCGGCCCGGTTCCTGACGGAAAACCGCGATGCGGCGATCGACCTGCTGCGCCAGACCATTCACGCGCCGCGCTTTGACCCGGATGCGGTCGAGCGGGTGCGCGCGCAGGTGATTTCCGGCCTGCAATCGGACGCCAAGAACCCCAACGCGATTGCCGGCAGGGTAATGAGCGCTGCGATCTATGGCGATCACCCCTATGCCAGCCCGGGCGAAGGCACGCCCGCCTCGGTGGCGGCGCTGACCCGTGACGACCTGCTGGCAGCGCATAAGGCCGTGTTCGCCCGTGACCGCATCTATATTGGTGCGGTGGGCGACATCACCGCCGACGAACTGGGCGTTCTGCTCGACGGATTGCTGGGCGACCTGCCCGAAATTGGCGCGCCGATCCCCGGCGAGGCCGATCTGACCGTCAACGGCGGCACCACCGTGGTGGATTTTAACACGCCGCAATCGGTGGCGCTGTTCGTGCAGCCGGGTATCGAACGGGACGATCCCGATTTCTTTGCCGCCTATATCCTCAACCACATCCTCGGTGGCGGCGGGTTCGAATCGCGCCTGATGACCGAGGTGCGGGAAAAGCGCGGGCTGACCTATGGCGTGTATTCCTATCTCGCGCCCAAGGATCTGGCCGCCATCTATGTCGGCAGCGTGTCCTCGGCCAATGACCGCATCGCCGAGGCAATCGAGGTAATCCGCGCCGAATGGGCCCATGCCGCCGCCGATGGCGTGACCGAAAAGGAACTGCAGGAGGCCAAGACCTATCTGACCGGGGCCTATCCGCTGCGATTCGACGGCAATGGACGGATCGCGGGGATCATGGTGGGGATGCAGATGGAAGGACTGCCCATCGACTATATCGCCACCCGCAACGATCAGGTGAACGCGGTGACGCTCGACGACATAAACCGGGTGGCGGGCGAGTTGCTCGACCCCGATCATCTGCATTTCTTCGTGGTCGGCCGTCCCGAGGGGTTGGAGGGCGCCGCAGCGAACTGAGCCGCGCGCCCTATTCTCCGTAGGGCACCCAGATGTTCTTGATCTCGGTCGCGGCCTGCAGAAACCGGCGGCTGTGATCCTGCCGCCAGTCGGTGGCCATGCCATTGTTGACCCAGGTTCGTTTCAGGTTTCCGGCCGAGGCACGCTCGATTTCGCCCGACAGGTCCGAGGACGAAAAGCTCCACACCGCGTCCACGTTCATATGCGCGGCCAGCGGCGGGGCGATTTCGGCGTGATCGCCGGTCAGGATGTTAACCACGCCGCCCGGCACGTCCGAGGTGTCGAGTATCTGGTAGAAATCGGTCGCCGCCAGCGGGAACGGCTCCGACGCCGCCAGCACCACCCGGTTGCCCATGGCGATGGCCGGCGCCATCACCGACACCAGCCCCAGCAGCGGGGCCTCGTCGGCGCAGAGCGCACCGATCACACCGACCGGTTCCTTCATCGCCAGCGCCACGCCCCGGATCGGAACGCCATGCACCTGCCCGTCATATTTGTCGGCCCAGGCGGCGGCGGTGAACAGCCGCTGGATCGAGGCCTCGACCTCGGCCGTCCCACCGCGTTTTCCGGTCATCGCGTCGATGCGCGCGGCGAATTCGCCGGCTCGCGCCGACAGGTTTTCGCCGATGTAATAGAGGATCTGCGCGCGCAGGTGGCCGGTCGTCTTCGACCAGGCTTTGGCGCCCGCCGCAGCTTCGACCGCGTTGCGCACATCCTTGCGGTTGGCCAGACCCACATGGCCCAGAAGACCCGATTTACCCCAGACCGGCCGGGAATAGCCTCCGTCGGGGCGGGCCTGTTTGCCGCCGACATACATCTTGGCGGTGCGGTCGATCGCATCGGCAGGGGCGCCGTCGCCCGTCCCCGGTGTAACCCGCGCCAGTGGTTTGGCCTTGCCTTTGGGCCGGGTATAGGCGGACAGCCCTTCCCAGCCGCCTTCGCGTCCGAACCCGCTTTCGCGCACACCGCCGAATCCGGCGGCGGCGTCAAAGAGGTTGGTCGCGTTCACCCAGACCACGCCGGCGGCCAGTTTCGGGGCGATATCCAGTGCCAGATTGACATTTTCGGTCCACAGGGTCGCCGCCAGCCCATAGCGGGTGTTGTTGGCGATCTCGACCGCCTCGTCCGGGGTGCGGAAGGTGCAGGACACCAGAACCGGGCCAAAGATCTCTTCCTGCATCAGCGGATCGGCCGGGCTGAGCCCGGCGATCAGTGTCGGCGGGTAATAGCAGCCGTTTTCCGGCAGCGCCCCCGCCGCGCGGTGCACGGTCCCGGCGGTGTTGGCATCGACCATGCGGGTGATCGTCTGCAACTGCACCGGGTCCACCACCGCACCCACGTCGATGCATTTGTCCAGCGGGTCGCCCACCCGCAGCTTGTCCATCCGCGCCCGCAGCTTGTCATGGAACTGCCCGGCGATGCTCTCCTGCACCAAGAGCCGCGACCCTGCGCAACAGACCTGCCCCTGATTGAACCAGATCGCGTCCACCAGCCCCTCGATCGCGCTGTCGATATCGGCGTCGTCGAACACGATGTAGGGCGATTTCCCCCCCAGTTCGAGCGTCAGCGCCTTGCCGCTGCCCGCCGTCGCCTCGCGGATTTTCCGCCCCACCTCGGTCGAGCCGGTAAAGGCGATCTTGTCCACCTGCGCCGCCACGATCATCTCGCCCACCGCGCCGTCGCCGGTGACGATGTTCACCACGCCTTTCGGCAGGCCCGCCTGTTGGCAGATATCCGCAAACAGCAGCGCGGTCAGCGAGGTATATTCCGCCGGTTTCAGCACCACCGTGTTGCCCATCGCCAGCGCCGGCGCGATTTTCCACGCCAGCATCAGCAGCGGAAAGTTCCACGGGATGATCTGCCCGCAGACGCCGATGGCCTGTGCATCGGGCAATTCACTGTTTATCAGCTGCGCCATGCCGGCGTGGTAATAGAAATGCCGCTGCGCCAGCGGCACGTCGATATCGCGGCTTTCGCGGACGGGTTTGCCGTTGTCGAGGCTTTCCAGTACCGCGAACAGGCGGGCATGTTTCTGCAACAACCGGGCCAGCGCATAGAGATACCGCGCCCGGCCATGCCCGCCCAGCGCCTCCCATTTCGGTTGCGCCCGGCGCGCTGCGGCAGCTGCCGTTCCGACATCGTCCAGCGTCGCCTGGGTGAGCGTGGCCAGCACCTCGCCAGTGGCCGGGTTGCGGCTGTCGAACCCGTCACCCGGCGCGGTGAACGCGCCGTCGATGAAATGGCCGAACCGGCCGTCGTACGCGGCGATCCAGTCCCGCGCCTCGGCGGTGCTTTCCGGCGCGGGGCCGTAATCCATGGTCTCGAATATCTCTTTGACCGTCATCGTTTCACCTCGGGTTCCGCCGGGACTGTTTACCCCAGCGCATGGCGATACCCGGCGGAATAGGCGCCGGTGATATAGTGCTCCAACTGCCGTTCGATATCGCCCAGCAGCGAACTGGCGCCGAACCGGAACAGGTCGGGTTGCAGCCAGCGGTCGCCCAGTTCGTCCTTCATCAGCGCCAGGTACAGCAACGCATCCTTGGCCTTGGAAATCCCGCCCGCTGGCTTGTAGCCGACGCGATAGCCGGTGCGGTCGAAATAGTCGCGGATGGCGCGGATCATCACCAGCGAAACCGGCAGCGTGGCGTTCACGCTTTCCTTGCCGGTCGAGGTCTTGATGAAATCCGCCCCGGCCATCATGCAGACCAGCGACGCGCGCG
>CAYGNB010000152.1:0-4515 GCA_964351135.1 uncultured Rhodobacterales bacterium
CCGAGCCGGTTGAAGAACATGTCCTCGGGACCGAACACCAGCGAGGGCCGCAGAATGATCGCATCGGGAACCGCGGCGAGAACCTGCGCCTCGCCCGCGCCCTTGGAGCGGAGATAGGCGCTTTCGCCGTTTTCATCCGCACCGATGGCCGAAACGTGAACCAGACGCCCCACGCCGGCCTGCGCCGCAAGGCGCGCGATCCGCGCCGCACCGTCGACATGGATCGCCTCGAACGTGTTCTTGCCGGTTTCGTTCAGGATGCCCACGCAGTTCACGACCGCGTCGGCACCTTCCATCGCGGCGGCAACCGACGCGTCGTCGCGGATGTTGCACAGCACCGGTTCGACCTGACCGACCGTCCCGTAGGGCCGCACGAAAATCGCCTCGTTCGGACGCCGGACCGCGACGCGCACGCGCCAGCCATCCCGCGCCATCCGCCGCGCGATGTAGCGACCGATGAATCCCGAACCGCCGTAGATCGTGACCAGTTTCGGCATGGAGCAATCTCCTTCGTCAGGTGTCCCTACGATCTACCGCCGCAGACAACGGCAAACAAGGCGCAAAACGCCGCGAAACCATCAATCTCCACGACGCGGCCCGCGACGGGAATACAGGGAAATCCGGGCACAGCAAAAATGTGGTAGAATCCGTTTGACACCCTGCGCGGCTGGGCTTAAACGCACGGCTCACGACACCTGCCCAGGTGGCGGAATTGGTAGACGCGCTGGCTTCAGGTGCCAGTGTCCTTAAGGACGTGGAGGTTCGAGTCCTCTCCTGGGCACCATCCGTCAGATCAAGAAATCAGATATTGCTGAATATCTATCGGACTGCCCGGGTATCGGCACGGACCGCGGCAGCGGTCGGATGCTGTCGGCAACTTGTTCGAGATCGCAACTGACAGACCGGGTTTCGTGGTGGACAAACCTATAGAGAGCGTCGGCGAAGGCTTGGCCCGGCCACCTTCCTCGAAAGAGGCCTGGCAGAGATTGAGGCCAGACGCAAACCGCTGAACTGAGGCTGGCAATCAGCCACCTTGCCCGGTCAGTCCACAACCATCGGGCTTGGGTTGGCACGAAATTAGACCGTTTGGTAAAAATTTGTTGACAGCGAGCCATCGCGGATGCTCCCCTTTTTGCGAGGGAGGCGGAGATCCGGCATCGACCCCATGGCTGACACCTTCAGGAACTGGACAACCGGCGAACTGACCGCGCGGGCCTGCGAGATCCGGGACCGGCATTGGGGCCGGATCGTCACCTATTCGCGCAAGGTGTTCGTGCCGCTGACCAACATGTGCCGCGACACCTGCGGTTACTGCACCTTTGTCAAACACCCCGACGCACCCGACGCGAACATCCTGACACCCGAACAGGTGTTGACCATGGCCCACAAGGGCGAGGCGAAAGGCTGCAAGGAACTGCTGTTCAGCCTCGGTGAAAAACCCGAGCTGCGCTATGACAAGGCGCGCGACGGGCTGCGGCGGCTGGGCTACGCGCGGATGACCGATTACCTGCGCGACATGTGCCGTCTGGTGCTGGACGAAACCGGCCTGCTGCCCCATGTGAATGCCGGCACGCTCACCGATGACGAGATTGACGCGCTGCGGCCGGTATCCGCCTCGATGGGCATGATGCTGGAAACCGTCAGCCGCCGCCTGACCCGCAAGGGTCAGCCCCATTTCGCCTGCCCCGACAAGACGCCGGTGCAACGGCTGCGCACGCTGGACCGCGCCGGGCAGAAACAGGTGCCCTTTACCACCGGCCTGCTGATCGGGATCGGCGAAACCTGGGATGAACGGATCGACGCCCTGCACGCGATCGAGGCCGCGCATCGGCGCCATGGCCATATTCAGGAGGTCATCGTACAGAATTTCCAGCGCAAGCCGGATATCGCGATGGCCCACCACCCCGAACCGACACTGGACGACATGCTGCGCACCATCGCCGCGGCGCGGATCATTCTGAGTACGGAAATCAGCCTGCAGGCGCCGCCGAATCTCAACAAACGGCACATCGACTACCTGAATGCCGGGATCAACGACTGGGGCGGCATTTCGCCGGTGACCATTGATTTCATCAATCCGCAGCACGACTGGCCTGAAATCCGGCAACTGTCAGCTTCGTGCGCGGCGGCGGGGTTCACGTTGCAGGAACGCCTGACCGTCTATCCCCGGTTCTTTGCCAATCGCGACGGTTTTCTCGCGCCGGCATTACATGCGCGCGTTGCGGCCATGTCGCGCCCCGACGGGCTGGCCCGCGAACAATGTCTGGAGGCAAACGCGTGAACATCGCCACCCGGACCCCGAACGAGAGCGCCCCCAAGCTTTCCACCACGCTCGCCACTGCCTCGGCCCCCGTGGCACGGGTGTTGTCGCGCGCACTGGACGGGCAGGAGGTGTCCGAGGCCGAGGCCGTTACACTGTTCGAAACACGCGGCGCAAACAAACAGGCCGTGTTCGCGGTTGCCGACGCCCTGCGGCAGCGCGCAAACGGCGATCGGGTGACCTTCGTGGTCAACCGCAACATCAATTTCACCAATATCTGTTACATGGGCTGCCGGTTCTGCGGTTTTGCCAAACGCGCCGAGGACAAGGATGCCGAGTGGCTGGAACCGGACCAGATCGTCGCCCGCGCGCAAGAGGCCTGGGACCGGGGCGGCACCGAGGTCTGCATTCAGGGCGGACTGCACCCCAAAATGCCGGGCAGCTACTACCGGGACATCCTGCTGGCGATCAAATCCGCGCTGCCGGACATGCATATCCACGCCTTTTCGCCCTTTGAAATCTGGTACGGCGCGGCCAAGACCGGTCTGAGCTACGCCGATTTCCTGCGCGACCTCAGGGATTGCGGGCTGGGGTCGATGCCCGGGACCGCCGCCGAGATCCTCGATACCGAGGTGCGGCAGAAACTGACCAAGAACAAGTTGAGCGCCGAAAAATGGGTCGAGATCGTCCGCGCCGCCCACGGCGTCGGTATCCCGACCACGGCGACGATCATGTATGGCCATGTGGACGCCCCCCGGCACTGGGCGGCGCATATCGCGCTGCTGCGCGACATCCAGAAGGACACCGGCGGGTTCACCGAACTGGTGCCGCTGAGCTTTGTGCACACGGAATCCCCGCTCTACACGCAAAACCCTGACTGGGTACGGCCCGGTCCGACCACGGACGAGGTCGACCTGATGCACGCGGTATCGCGGATCATGCTGCACGGCCATATCGACAATATACAGGTCAGCTGGACCAAGCTGGGCGCGGAACGGGCGCGGCAAATGCTGATGCGCGGGGTGAACGATCTGGGCGGCACGTTGATGAACGAAAGCATCTCGCGCGCGGCCGGGTCGACCCACGGGCAGGAAATCACGGCCAGGGAGCTCGCCGATCTGATCCGGTCGGTCGGACGCGTCCCGGTACGGCGGAACACGGTTTATGACACGATCGAGGTTTATGACGATCACGACCCGGCCGAAATCGCGCCGCTGGTGCCGCGTCGGGCGGGCGATCCGCTCGATTTTCTGAAGATGTTCCCGGCGGTGGAGTCGTGACCATGCCAACCGACAGGATAAAGGTCACGCTGATCGCGGGCGGTGTCGGTGGCGCCAAGATGGCCGAAGGCCTCGCGGCGCTGGACCATGTGGCGCTGTCGGTCATCGGCAACGTGGCCGATGACGATGAGTTTCACGGGCTGTGGGTGTCGCCGGATATCGACACCATGACCTACACGCTGGCCGGGCTGATCGACCGTGACCAAGGCTGGGGCGTGGCTGACGAAGGCACGCGGGCGCTGTCGGTGCTCGACCGGCTCGGGCACGACACGTGGATGACGCTGGGAGACAAGGATTTCGGCCTGCATATCCATCGCACCGCACGGCTGCGCGCGGGTGACCGGCCGTCGACAATCGCGGCGGGTGTCGCCGCCCGGTTCGGAGTCCGCGCCCGCATCCTGCTGCCGACCGATGACCGGGTGCAGACACGGGTGCGCACCGATGCGGGATGGCTGTCATTTCAGGAATATTTCGTGCGCGAACGCTGTGCGCCCGAAGTGCGCGAACTGGCCTATGACGGGATCGAGGCGGCGCGCCCGACACCCGAGGCGCTGGCCGCGATCAGCGATGCCGACCTGTTGATGATCGCCCCGTCGAACCCGCTGGTCAGCATCGCGCCGATCCTGAAGATCGGCGGCATCGAGGATGCGCTGCGGCAATCGGCGGCCCCGGTCTGGGCGGTGTCGCCCCTGATCGCGGGCAAGGTGGTCAAGGGGCCGGCGGACCGCATGATGATCGCGCTGGGGCAGCGCGCCGATGCTCTGGGGATCGCGCAGACCTATGCCGGCCTGGCCGAGGCGCTGGTGATCGATAATGCCGACGCGGCGCTGGCCGACGATATTGCCGCAGCGGGCGTCACGCCGGTCTGCCGCGATATCCTGATGCCCGATCTCATCGCCAAACGGCGGCTGGCGGCCGAAATTCTGGACCTGTTCGCGGAAACCAGAGGAGTGCCCGCCGCATGACCGGCCCGGA
>CAYGNB010000152.1:4615-7355 GCA_964351135.1 uncultured Rhodobacterales bacterium
CCTTTGCGTGATTCCCGCCGATCTGGCCGCGCCGGACCCGGCCGATCTGGCCCGGCTGCTGTGCTACGGGCATGACCGGAACCGCGCGATCATTTGTCCCGCGACCGATCTGGGTACCAACGCGCTGCTGGTATCGCCGCCTACGGCGATTCCGTTTCTCTACGGTCCGAACTCCGCCATCCGCCACCTGCGGGCGGCGGAACAGGCAGGGCTGAACCCGATCCTGCTGCGGCTGGACAGTCTGCAGTTCGACATCGACACTGCCGCCTCGCTGGAACGCGCGATGCGCGACGTGCCGGATCTGCCCCGGATGCTGGGACAAGCATGACGGGTACGGTGCAGATCACGGCCGTTTCGGGCGTCCCCGACATCGCGCCCGGCGATGATCTCGCCGCGATCTTTGGTGATTGCCTCGATGCCGCCGGTCTGGCGCTGCGCGATGGCGACATTCTGTGCGTCGCGCACAAGGTGTTTTCCAAGGCCGAAGGCAACATCATCGATCTCGCCACGGTTATCCCATCCGATCAGGCGCAAGAACTGGCCGAACAACTGAACAAGGATCCGCGCAAGGTCGAGGTTGTCCTGAGACAGAGCCGCCGGGTCGTGCGCAGTTTCAGGCGACCAAACCAGACCGAAGGCACGATCATCTGCGAACACCGGCTGGGTTTTATCTCGGCCAACGCAGCGGTGGACGAATCCAACGCGGGCGAGGCCGGGACCGTGATCACCCTGCCGGACGACCCCGATGCCAGCGCAAGACGGCTGGGCGCCGCGTTGGAGGAACGGTTCGGCTGCACCATCGGCGTCGTGATGACCGACACGTTTGGGCGGCCGTGGCGGCTGGGCCAGGTCAATGTGGCCATAGGCCTGCACCGCGTACCCGCGACGCGGCCGGACATCGGCGGAACGGATGCCTGGGGCCGGCCGCTGCTGGTGACCGACCCGGCCTTTTCCGACGAACTGGCCGCTGCGTCGGGCCTCGTGGTGCAGAAGGCGGCGAAAACGCCGGTGGTGCTGATGCGTGGCCTTGGCTGGGAACCCGCCGAAACAACCAGCGCGCGGGACATCGTCCGCGCCAGTGGGGAGGATGTATTCAGATGACCATCGCAATCATTGGCGGCACCGGGCCGCAGGGGCGCGGATTGGCGCTGCGCTTTGCACGGGCCGGGGTGCCGGTGGCGCTGGGGTCGCGCGATGCCGCCCGCGCCGAAGAAATCGCCAGCGACCTGTCGGGCAAACTGCCGGATGGCAGCGCCACGATCACCGGACTGTCCAATGACGACGCGGTGGCCGCAGCCGACGAATTTGTCATTCTCGCGGTACCGTGGTCGGGCCATAATCGCACGCTTGATGCGATCCGCGGCGGCCTGGCTGGCAAGATCCTGGTCGATATCGTGGTGCCGCTGGCCGAGGGCGACCCCAAGAAGGTGGACATGCCCCCCGAAGGCTCGGCCACCGAGGCGGCGCAGGCGTTGCTGGGCTCCGACATCCCCGTGATCGGCGCGCTGCACAATGTCTCGGCGCACACGCTGAACCAGCTCGACTGGGACATCAACTGCGACGTGCTGGTCTGTGGCGACAAGCTCGACGCGCGGCTGAAGGTGATCGAACTGGTCAAGACACTCGGCGTGAACGCCTACAATGCCGGGGACGCGCAATCGGCGCGCTGCATCGAGGCGATCACCCCGATCCTGATCCGGCTGAATATCTCCAAGGCGGTGCCGTTCACCCATGCCGGTATCCGCATCTGGGCACCTGAACACTGAACAAGACGGGAGGAAAAGAAATGGAATTCGGAATTACGTTCAAAGGCTTTGTCGAACCCAACCGCGCGCGTGCGCTGGTCCGGCAGGCCGAAAATGCCGGTTTCAGCTATTGCTGGTTCTACGACAGCCATATCCTGTGGCGCGAAAGCTATCCGGCAATGGCCATGTGCATGGAGCATACGCAGAAAATGCGGTTCGGCCCCTGCGTGACCAACCCGAACACACGGGACTGGTCGGCCGCCGCGTCGCTGTTCGGATCGCTGGCGCTGCAGTCGGACGGCCGGTTCGATATCGGGCTGGGCCGGGGCGACAGCGCGGTGCGCGTGATGGGCAAGAAACCGGCCCCGCTGGCCCGGCTCGAGGAATTCGCCGATGTGGTGCGCAAGCTGGTGCGCGGCGACGAGGCGCAATATGGCGAATGCCCCAACCCGGTGCAGTTTCCCTGGGCGGTCGGCTATGAGCTGCCGATCTGGGTTGCCGCCTACGGCCCCAAGGCGCTGAGTTCGGCCGGGCGCGTGGGCGACGGGCTGATCCTGCAGATCGCCGAACCCGCGATCTGCAAATGGCTGGGTGATCAAGCCATCGCTGCAGGCGAGGAAGCCGGCCGGGACATGTCGAACTATCGGATCATGGCCGCCGCGCCGGCCTATTTCGGCGACATGGACACATGCCGCGAGGCCACCCGCTGGTTCCCGGCGATGGTGGGCAATCATGTCGCCGACATCGTCGAAAAATACGGCACCGACCGCGAGGACATCCCCGCATCGCTCACCGCCTATATCAAGGATCGGAAGGGGTACGACTATTCCAAGCACGGCCAGAGCGATAACCCCTATCTCGATTTCATCACCGACGACATCATCGAAGGGTTTTCGGTTCTGGGGTCGCCCGATGACCACATCGCCAAGCTGAAAAGGCTGAAAGAGGCCGGTGTCACCCAGTTCAACATCTATCTCGACAATGGCGACGAAGAG
>CAYGNB010000153.1:0-3235 GCA_964351135.1 uncultured Rhodobacterales bacterium
TCGATCATGTCGCGCGGCATCAGGTGGCGGCGGTTGGAGGTGGCGTAGAACACCACGTTTTCAGGCCGTCCCTCGATACCACCATCCAGCACCGCCTTGAGCGATTTGTAATGCTGGTCGTCATGGGAAAAAGACAGATCATCGCAGAACAGCACGAACCGCTGCGGCGCCGCGCGCAGGTGATTCAGCAGCCGCCCGACGCTGGGCAGATCCTCGCGCTGCAGCTCGACCAGCTTCAGATCCGGATGGCTGCGCGCGAGCCGGCCGTGCACCGCCTTGACGAGGCTCGATTTGCCCATCCCGCGCGCGCCCCAAAGCAATGCGTTGTTGGCGGCGAACCCGTCGGCAAAGCGGCGGGTGTTGTCCAGCAGGGTCTCACGGGCACGATCGATCCCCACCAGCAAGTCCAGCGCCACCCGGTTGACGCGTGGCACGGGCTCCAGCCGGTCCGGATCAACATGCCAGACAAAGGCCGGCGCGGCCGAGAAATCGGGCGCTGGCAACGGCGCGGGCGACATCCGTTCCAGCGCGGCGGCGATACGGTGCAAGGGATCATCACTCATCGGTCGGCTCCTGCTGCGTCCGGGTGTTGAAACCACTTTCCCGCCACATCGGCAAGGGGCCGGAGATCACGCCGGCGCCGCGGCATCACGGGCGCATTGCTTGCGCAGGCGGTGCGCGGTTGCTATCTGCCGCAAGGACCCGCAGGGTCCGCAACCGGCAGGATGTGACAGCGTGCAGCACCAGACCCCGCAGAGTTTGGCCCCAAGGCTGGAAATCCGCAATCTGGTGCGGGTGATCGAAGGCCGCCGGGTCGTCGATGACGTGTCGCTGACGATCATGCCCGGGCAGGTGACCTGCCTGCTTGGCCCCTCGGGCTGCGGCAAATCGACGACTCTGCGCATGATCGCCGGCGTCGAGATGCAGGACACCGGTGAAATCTGGGTCGACGGGAAACTGGTCTGCGACACCGTGTTCCGGGTGCCACCCGAACGTCGCGGCATCGGGCTGATGTTCCAGGACTTCGCGCTGTTTCCACACCTGTCGGTGGCCGACAACGTGGCGTTCGGACTGCGGTCGGGCAGCACCGAGGAAAAACGCGCGCGGGTGGTCGAGATGCTCGACCGCGTGGATCTGCTGCGGTTTATCGACGGGTTTCCGCACCAGTTGTCGGGGGGCGAACAGCAACGCGTGGCGCTGGCACGGTCTCTGGCACCCCGGCCGCGGATCATGCTGATGGACGAACCGTTTTCGGGCCTGGACAACCGGCTGCGCGACGGCATCCGCGACGACACGCTGGCACTGCTCAAGGAAGAGGACACCGCCGTTCTGCTGGTCACCCACGAACCCGAGGAAGCCATGCGCATGGCCGACGAGATCGCGCTGATGCGTGACGGGCGGATCGTGCAGCAGGGCGCGCCTTATAACGTCTATACCCGGCCCGTGGACCGGGCGGCGGTGGCGTTCTTTTCGGATGCCAACGTGCTGAGCGCGCAGGTGAACGGGGCGCTGGCCGACACGCCCTTTGGCCAGTTTCTGGCCCCCGGCGTGCCGGATGGCACCGATGTGGATATCGTGTTCCGGCCCCAGCATGTCCGGCTGGATTTCGACCGGAACGGATCGGGTCCACTGCCGACTGCCACCGATGGCGTTCCCGCCCGCGGCGTGGTGGAACGCGCCCGGTTCATGGGCCATGAAAGCCTGGTCGAGTTCCGGATGGATTTCGACGGTTCGATCCTGAAGGCCACGGTGCCCAACGTGTTCCTGCCCGCGCCGGGCAAGGCGATGTGGCTGACGGTGCCGCGCAACCGATGCTTCGTATTCCCCGTAACTCACGGGTGACGCCCGCGCCGAAATCGAAACCTTGACAGCGATATCGGGCCTGTCCCAGCATCCGGGCCAGATTTTATTCGCTCAATTCGATTTCTTCCGAGGGTGCGTTATGCCGGCAACCAGCTATACCATCAAACGCGGCGATACCCTGAGCGGTATCGCCCGCAAATACGGGCTCAAGGGATGGAAAGACATCTATGAGGCCCCCGAGAACAAGAAGTTCAAGAAGGACAACCCCGACCCGAACAAGATCTCGCCGGGCGGCAAGCTCTTTGTGCCACCGTCGCCCAAGACGGTGAAAAGCATTCACAAGAAGGACATGCCGCGCATGTCGATCTCGGTCGACGCGACCAAGGCGCTGATCTTCGTGCAGCAGAAATGGGAATACACCTTCGTTACCCAGAAAGGGGTGTCCAAGTGGACCGGCAAGGAAAAGAAGGATTTCCATAACGCCGCCGACAAGGCGATCTGGGCGCGGTGGAGCGGCAAGTACAAGATCACCTGTTCGGGCACGTCGGATTTCGCCCGCGTCTACAAGGACACCGTGTTCGACGTCAGTTTCGACATCAAATATGTCAAATCCGGCGGGCACTGGAAGGTCACCGTGACCAAGGTTCCCAAGGGCAGCAAGTCTCCGACCAGTTCGGTGGACTGGAACAAGCAGACGATCAATCTCGATTCCGAGGACACCAAGCTCAAGGATCTTCAGGGCACGGGCAAGAAGGAAGACAAGCAATCGCCCTTTGCCCATGAATTCGGCCACGCGGTCGGCAATTCGAAACACGGCCCCGCCGGGCATGGCGACGAATACAAGAAATCGAGCGGGCATTTCGCCGACAAGTCCAGCATGATGAATATCGGCAACAAGCTGAAGAAACGCCACGCCGATCATCTCATCATGGAACTGAACAAGATGATCAAGAGCACAACGTTTTCGGTCAAGAGCGTCGGGTAAGACCGCGACATGACCGGACAGATACTTACCGTTTCGTGCCTTCTGGCGCTGGGGACCGCCCAGCCCGGCCAGCTGCGGGCACCTCAGGACATGGAGGCCATCCAGATCATGGCAAGCGACAAACAGACCTTTGCCGGGCTTACACTGAAAGAGGCCGAAGCCCGGTTCGGCACCCCCACGGACAGCGATGAATTCAAGATGGCACCGGAACTGCCCGAGTTCCGCAACGACCTGCCAGAGCTTTTCGACGAGGCGGATATCCGCGCGGGCGTACAGGTCCGCGAACGGACATGGTCCTACTCGGACAGTCAGAACATCACGCTGTGGTTTGCCGCCGATGGCGATGGCTGGCGCGCGGTCCATTACATGATCTGGGACAAGGGCCTGGAATTCTGAACCGGATCAGAGCCTGAGCGCCGCAAGATAATCGTCGTAGCGCCGGCCGGG
>CAYGNB010000153.1:3335-7346 GCA_964351135.1 uncultured Rhodobacterales bacterium
TCCACCCGGTCGGCCAGCGCGGCGGCGGCCCCCGCCAGATCCGGGTCGGCGGCACGCGACACGATGGCCAGCCCCAGCAGCAGCGCCTCAAGCTCGCCGGGTGACAAGTGCAATGGTGGCAGCGCGATCGCCTGTTCCAGCCGGTAACCGCTGCCACGGGTGCCGCTGACCGGCACGCCGGCCCGGTCCAGCCGCGCCATGTCGCGCCAGATGGTGCGGTCGGACACACCCAGCGCCTCGGCCAGATCGGCCGCGCGGTGGGTTTGCCCGTCACGCAACAGGTCGATCAGGCGCAACAGCCTGGCATCACGTGTCATGTGCAATCAATGCCAGATGGGAACGTCAATATCCAGATGTACTGACAAAATCATGTCAGTTGTAGATGTGTCCGGCACAGCGGCGGCAAACGGGCACGGGATTCGCCGCCGTGTCCGGGCATTGCCGCTTTTCCCGTGCCCCGGCCCTGCGTAGAACAGGCCCGAGACATTACCGCCGCGCGTGATCGCACCGGCGTTCCATTCGAGGAGACGGACATGTTGAACAATATCGGCCTTCCCGGCCTGCTGCTGATCGCGGTGGTGGTGCTGGTGCTGTTCGGGCGCGGCAAGATCAGCTCGCTCATGGGCGAGGTGGGCAAGGGCATCACCGCGTTCAAGAAGGGCGTCAAGGACGGCACCGAAGAGCTGGAGCACGACGCAGCCGAGGCGGCCAAGGACGTGACCCCGGACGACGACAAGGACAAGGCGTAACCGCCGATGTTCGACCTGGGCTGGACCGAACTGCTGGTGATCGGCGTGGTTGCGCTGATCGTGGTGGGGCCAAAGGACCTGCCGGTGTTGTTCCGCAATGTCGGCCGTTTCGTCGGCAAGGCGCGCGGCATGGCCCGCGAGTTCAGCCGCGCGATGCATGACGCCGCCGACGAGGCCGGTGTCAACGACGTGGCCAAGGGGCTGAAAACCGCCGCCAACCCTGTGAGCAGCGCGATGGATGGCCTCAAGGATGCGGCGCGCGACCTGACATCGGGGATGGATCCGACGAAATACGACCCCGACAGCGAAACCGGAAAACTGGCCGCTGATCGGGCCGAGTCGGCCAAAAAGATCCAGGCAGCCACCGCCCGCGCCGCCGCCGACCGCAAGGCGCGCGAGGCCGAGGAGGCGCTGAAGAAGGCGGAAGAGGCCGAGGCTTCGCTGGCCGCCAGCACCGGACAAGACAAAACGACATGAGCAGCCCCACCGACGAGATCGACGACAGCTCGGCTCCGCTGATCGAACACCTGGCCGAACTGCGCCAGCGGCTGATCCATTCGGTGGTGGCCTTCATCGTCGGCATGGTGATCTGTTTCACCGTGGCGACGCCGGTGTTCAATTTCCTGACCGCGCCGCTGTGCAAGGTGCTGGCCGAACGCGGGCAGGATTGCGGGCTGATCTTCATTTCCCCGCAGGAAGGCTTCTTTGTCGCGATCAAGGTGTCGCTGCTGGGCGGCCTCATCCTGGCCTTTCCCTATATTGCGCTGCAGATGTGGCGGTTCGTGGCCCCGGGGCTCTACAAGAGCGAAAAGGGCGCGTTCCTGCCCTTCCTGATCGCCTCGCCGTTCATGTTCCTGGCCGGGGCGGCCTTTGCCTTCTACGTCGTCACGCCGCTGGCTTATGATTTCTTCCTCGGGTTCCAGCAGTTCGGCACCGAGGGCGAGGCGGTCACCGGCGAGGCGGCGGCGCCGCTGTCGGTGGTGTTCCAGGGGTCGGCGCAGGAATATCTGAACCTGACCATCAAGTTCATCGTCGCCTTCGGGCTGTGTTTCCAGTTGCCGGTGCTGCTGACGCTGATGGGCAAGGCCGGGCTGGTCAGCGCCGAGGGGCTGGGCGGCGTGCGCAAATACGCGGTTGTGGCGATCCTCGTGCTCGCCGCGCTGGTGACACCGCCCGACGTGATCACCCAGATCATCCTGTTTGTCGTCGTGTACGGGCTCTATGAAGTGTCGATCTTCCTGGTCGCCCGTGTCGAGAAAAAGCGCGAGGAGCGCCTGCGCGCCGAAGGCTATTACGACGACGAAGAGGAAGAGTTCGACGACGATCTCGCCGCCGCCGATCTGGACGAAGACGCCAAGTAGCGCCGCCACGCGGCGGGGCCGCTCAGGCCTCGGTCAATTCGAACATCGCCTGCGCCCGCAGCCGTCCGTTGATCATCAGGTCGATCCCCTGCGGGCCGGGATGCAGCCGGAAGGTGGTGGCATCCCCCTTGAGCCGGTGAGCCTTGGCGATCTCGACCGACCGGCCCGGCGACAGCGTCAGTTGTTTGAGCTTGATCACCTTGCGCCCTTCGGTGCCATCGGCGCGGCGGCGGCGGAACACGCAGTCGACCAGCGCGCGGGCGCCCTCATCCGCGCGCAGTGCCACTGTGATCGTCAGCACCTCACCGATCGCCACCCGTTCGGGCACCGTGAACCGTTCGACGACGATCCCGGCATCGGGATCGAAACCCAACGCCGCCATCGCACCGGGATGCCCCGCCCTCACCAGCCCGCGCAGGGCATGGCCCGCCATCCACTCCAGTTCCCGCGCGGCCTGATCGTCCTGCGCGCGCCAGTCATTCAACCGGTCCAGCACCACCTGCGGATCGGTCCGGGCGATGTCGTTGAGATGGTTGGCGACCGACCGGGTGACATAACGCGCCCGGTCGCCGTGCAGCGCATCGAGGATCGGCAACGTCGCGCCGGGCGCGAGCCCCACCGCCTGCCCCCAGGGCAGACGCGGGCGGCTGCCTTCGCAGGCCAGACGGCGCACATGCACGCTGGGATGCGCGGTCCAGCCCTGAATCCGGGCCAGCACAGTCGCCGGATCGCGCATCAGAAACGGCCGGATCGCCCATTCCATCGAGAATCTCTGGGTGATCTCCTCGAGCAGATCCAGCGCCAGCGCCGTGTCCTGCGGCGCGGCAAGCGCCGCCACCCATTCACCGAATGGAGCGTGGATGAAATCGCCGAATTCATCGTCATAGGCATTCGGGTCCAGCGGCGGCGGCAACGCGGCGCGGATCACCGGCGCCACCTGCGGCAACGGACCCGGCACCGCATCGGCCAGGCATTCGGCGATCCAGTGCATCCGCGCCTTGAGTTCGAGGTCCGGCAGCCGGGACATCACCGCCGCCTCGAACGCGACAGCATCGAAATCCGCGCTGGCCCCGGCCATCAGCCCACTCAGGAACCGGACCTTGTCGCGGTTGAACAACTGGTCCTTCAGCGAAAAGCCGGATGCCATGTCACATGGTCAGGTTGGTGGCGCCGCCGTCGAGCAGAATGTTCTGGCCGACGATAAACCCGGCATGTTGCGAACACAGGAACGCGCAGGCCGCGCCGAATTCGGCGCGCGTACCATAGCGGCCAGCGGGAATGGTCGCGGCACGCTGGGCGCGGGCCTCCTCCAGCGTGATGCCCTTGGCCTCCACCACGGTCTGATCGAGCGAATCGGCCCGATCGGTGGCATGGATGCCGGGCAACAGGTTGTTGATCGTGACGCCCTTGCCCGCCACCTGCCGCGAGGTGCCCGCGACATAACCGGTCAACCCGGTGCGCGCCGCGTTCGACAGACCCAGAACCGGGATCGGGGCGCGCACCGACTGGCTGGTGATATTCACCACCCGGCCCCAGCCGCGCTCCATCATCCCCGGCACCAGCGCCTTGATCAGCGCAATCGGGGCCAGCATGTTCGCATCGAGCGCGCGGATGAAATCTTCGCGGTCCCAGTCGGACCACAGGCCCGGCGGCGGGCCACCGGCATTGTTGACCAGAATTTCGACCCCCTGCGCGGCCGCGATCACCGCCGCCTGACCGTCGGTCGTGGTGACATCGGCAGCCACGGTTTCGACCTCGACCCCGTGTTCCGCACGAATTGCGGCGGCGCTCGCCTCCAGCGCCTCGGCGCCGCGTGCATTCATCACCAGGTTTACGCCCGCACCCGCCAAAGCCTCGGCACAGCCCAGCCCCAGCCCCTTGCTGCTGGCGCAGACCAGCGC
>CAYGNB010000154.1:0-7292 GCA_964351135.1 uncultured Rhodobacterales bacterium
CTTCGCCAATTTTGGCCCCGGAATATTGCCGCCCGTACGAGATGACCGGCCAGCCATAGTTGGCGCCCCGGCGGATGCGGTTGACCTCGTCCCCACCCTGCGCGCCATGTTCAGCCACCCACAACCGCCCCGAGGCATCCAGCGCAGCGCCCTGAGGGTTGCGGTGGCCCCAGGACCAGATTTCAGGCCTGATATTGGGCTGCCCTACAAACGGGTTGTCCCCCGGCACCGACCCGTCCCGGTTCAACCGGATCACGCTGCCATTGTGGTTGGCCCGGTCCTGCGCCGAGGTCGGTGTGCCACGTTCGCCAAGCGTGAGGAACAACCGGCCGTCGGGCGCCTCGATTACCCGACTGCCGAAATGACGGCCGCCGGAAAACCCGCCCGCCGCCTCGAACAGTACGCGCAGGTCGGTCAGCCGCGCACCGTCCGCGCTGAGCCGGCCCACCGCCAGCGCGGTCCCCGCTCCGCCCCTTTGCCGTTTCGAAAACGTTAGAAAGATTTCGCGGCTGGCGGCAAAATCGCGGGGCACCATCACGTCGAGCAATCCGCCCTGCCCTTGCCGGTGCACCTTGGGCATGCCGCCGACGTTGCGGACCTTGCCGTCCGCAACATGGCGCAGCGTACCGTCACGCTCGGTCACCAGGTAGCCGCCACCGGGCAGAAAGGCGATAGCCCAGGGCGTATTGAGACCGTCCAGCATCCGTTCGATCCTGACCTGCCCGGCCGATGTGGCGATCTGCTGCGCCGCCGCCGGAACGCCCAGACATGTCAGAATCAGCATCAATACCCGCATGGCACACCTCATCAAAACTCGGGGCAACCCTAGCGCGCAAACCGCAGCATTCGAACCCGGCTCGCCGGAAATTGACCGCGGGTCAGGTGATCGCGCCCCCTTTCCTTTTTCGTTCGGCTTGTTAGGCTTTTCCCAGAACAGCGATGTTCCAAAACATCATCTTGGGAGAGATAAACATGAAAAAACTGCTCATGGCCGCTTCGGCCACGGCTCTGCTTGCCACCTCGGCATATGCCGAAGGCGAGGTGAAACTCGGTGTGATCCTCGGCTTTACCGGCCCCATCGAATCGCTGACGCCGCAGATGGCCGCCGGCGCGGAACTGGCGATGAAAGAGGTTTCGGACAGCGGCAAGCTGCTGGATGGCATGACCGTAACCCCTGTGCGCGCCGACAGCACCTGCATCGACGCGGGCGCGGCAACAGCGGCGGCCGAGCGTCTGATCACCTCTGACGGGATCAAGGGTATTGTCGGTGCCGACTGCTCCGGCGTGACCGGCGCGATCCTGTCCAATGTCGCCGTACCCAATGGCGTGGTGATGGTGTCGCCGTCGGCGACCTCGCCCGCCCTTTCGGATGCCGAGGATAACGGCCTGTTCTTCCGCACCTCGCCATCGGATGCCCGTCAGGGCGAAGTGATGACCCAGGTGCTGATCGACCAGGGCATCAAGGAAGTCGCGGTTACCTACACCAATAACGACTATGGCAAGGGGCTTGCCGACAGCTTCCAGGCGGCGTTCGAAGCCGCCGGCGGCACCGTGACGATCAACGCCGCCCACGAGGACGGCAAGGCCGACTATTCGGCCGAGGTCGGTGCGCTGGCTGCGGCTGGCGGCGAACGGCTGGTGGTCGCGGGCTATGTGGATCAGGGCGGTTCGGGCGTGGTGCGCGCGGCCATCGACAGCGGCGCGTTCGATACGTTCCACTTCCCCGACGGGATGATCTCGACAGCGCTCGAAGAGAATTTCGGGACCGAGATCGACGGTTCGTCAGGTCAGCATCCGGGCAGCGACAGCCCCGGTGTGGCGAAATTCAGCGAGATCGTCGGCGATGCCTTTGATACCACTTCGCCCTTCACCCCGGAAAGCTATGACGCCGCCGCGCTGATCCTGCTGGCCATGCAGGCCGCCGGATCGGTCGAGCCGGGCGACTACAAGGACAAGGTGATGGACGTCGCCAACGCGCCGGGCGAACAGATCTTCCCCGGTGAGCTGGCCAAGGCGCTCGAAATCATCGCGGGCGGCGGCGACGTGGATTACGTCGGTGCCTCGGCGGTCGAACTGATCGGCGCGGGCGAAAGCGCGGGCAACTACCGCGAAATCACCATGGCCGACGGCAAGATCACAACCGTCAAATTCCGCTGAGCCGATCCCGGCACGGTACAGAGGCAGCCCGGACCCTTGCGTCCGGGCTGTTTCTTTGACATTAGGCCGGGCCAGAAAAATAAAATATAATGCCATATGGCTCTGGGGAGGTGCGATGATCGTCGTCGAGGATCTGCACAAGCATTTTGGCGGCTTTCATGCCGTGGACGGCGCGTCGCTGTCGATCGGGGAAGGCTCCATCACCGGGTTGATTGGCCCGAACGGAGCGGGAAAAACAACTCTTTTCAATGTCGTGGCTGGGGTTCTTGAACCCACATCCGGACGGGTGACCATGGCCGGAGAAGATATCACCGGCCTGCCACCTCATACGCTGTTTCACAAGGGGCTGCTGCGCACCTTCCAGATCGCGCATGAATTCGCGTCGATGACCTGCCGCGAAAACCTGATGATGGTGCCCGGCGGACAATCCGGCGAAACGCTGTGGAACACCTGGTTCGGGCGCAAACGCATCGCCGACGAGGAGCGCGCCCTGCGGGCCAAGGCCGACGAGGTTCTGGAGTTTCTCACCATCGAGCATTTGGCCGATCACAAGGCGGGGCAGGTTTCCGGCGGGCAGAAAAAGCTGCTGGAGCTGGGCCGCACGATGATGGTCGATGCCCGCATCGTGTTTCTCGACGAGGTGGGCGCGGGCGTGAACCGGACGCTGCTGAACACCATCGGCGATGCGATCATCCGGCTGAACGAGGAACGCGGCTATACCTTCGTGGTGATCGAGCATGACATGGACTTCATCGGCCGGCTTTGCGATCCGGTGATCTGCATGGCCGAGGGCAAGGTGCTTGCCGAGGGAACGCTGGACGAAATCAAGGCCAACGAACAGGTGATCGAGGCCTATCTCGGCACAGGGCTGAAGAACAAGGACAAGGTGGGCGCATGAGAAACCAGCGGCCTGAACCTTTCGGGGGCTCTGCCCCCGCCGCCCGTTCCGTGCGGCTCCCCCGGGATATTTTCAGCAAGAGGAAGGGGGGCGGCGATGACCGGTAACCCCTATCAGGACGACCGGGGCAACAAGGATGCCTCGATCGTCAACCCGCATGGCAGTGGCTCGATCCCGCTGCGCCGCGACTACGGCGACGCCCACCCGGCCCCCGGAGGTCCGTTCCTGATCGGTCAGAGCATGACCGGCGGCTATGGCAAGGGACCCGATATCCTTCATGATTGCACCGTCGCGGTGGAACGCGGCGAAATCGCGGTGATCGTCGGCCCCAACGGTGCCGGCAAATCGACGGCGATGAAGGCGGTGTTCGGGATGCTGAACCTGCGCGACGGCCATGTCCGGCTGGATGGCGAGGACATCACCGCATTGTCACCGCAGGCGCGCGTGGTCAAGGGCATGGGGTTCGTACCGCAGACGTCGAATATCTTCACCTCGATGACGGTCGAGGAGAACCTGGAGATGGGTGCCTTTATCCGCACCGACGATTTTTCCGACACCATGGCGCAGGTTTATGACCTGTTTCCGATCCTGAAGGAAAAGCGCCGCCAGCCGGCGGGCGAGCTGTCGGGCGGGCAACGCCAGCAGGTCGCCGTGGGACGGGCGCTGATGACCCGGCCCAAGGTGCTGATGCTGGACGAACCCACTGCCGGCGTCAGCCCCATCGTGATGGACGAGCTGTTCGACCGCATCATCGAAGTTGCGCAGACCGGGATTCCGATCCTGATGGTGGAACAGAACGCCCGTCAGGCGCTCGAGATCGCCGACAAGGGGTATGTTCTGGTGCAGGGTGCCAATGCCTATAGCGGCACCGGCAAGGATCTTCTGGCCGACCCGGACGTCCGCAAATCGTTCCTGGGGGGCTGAGACATGGATTTCCTCAACGCGCTCGTCGCCCTTACCAATTTCGTGCTGATCCCGGGCATCGCCTATGGCAGCCAGCTGGCGCTGGGGGCGCTGGGAGTGACGCTGATCTATGGCATCCTGCGGTTTTCCAACTTTGCCCATGGCGACACAATGGCGTTCGGTGCCATGGTCACCGTGCTGGTGACCTGGGCGCTGCAGGCCGCCGGCGTCAGTTTTGGGCCGCTGCCCACAGCGCTGCTGGCGCTGCCTTTCGGCATTCTGGGCTGCGCGGTCCTGATCCTGGTGACTGACCGCCTGGTCTACAGGTTCTATCGCGAACAAAAGGCCAAACCGGTCATCCTCGTGATCGTGTCGATGGGGGTGATGTTCATCATGAACGGGCTGGTCCGGTTCATCATCGGCCCCGACGACCAGCGATTTGCCGACGGAGAGCGGTTCATAATCTCCGCCCGCGAATTCAAGGAGATGACCGGCCTGCAGGAAGGGCTGGCGCTGAAGACCACGCAGGGCATCACCGTCATCGTGGCCATCGCCTGCGTGGCGCTGCTGTTCTGGTTCCTCAACAAGACCCGCACCGGCAAATCGATGCGCGCCTATTCCGACAACGAGGACCTGGCGCTGCTGTCGGGCATCAACCCCGAACGGGTGGTCACCATCACCTGGCTGATCGTTGCCGCCCTGGCGACCGTGGCCGGTGTACTCTACGGCCTCGACAAGAGCTTCAAGCCCTTTGTCTATTTCCAGCTGCTTCTGCCCATTTTTGCCAGCGCTATCGTGGGCGGTCTGGGCAATCCGCTGGGTGCGATCGCGGGCGGGTTCATCATCGCCTTTTCCGAGGTGACGATCACCTATGCCTGGAAAAAGGTTCTCGGCTATCTCGCCCCTGCGGGACTGGAACCCACAGGGCTCGTGCAGTTGCTGTCCACCGATTACAAGTTCGCGGTCAGCTTCGTGATCCTGCTGATCGTTCTGCTGTTCCGCCCCACCGGCATCTTCAGGGGAAAGGCGCTATGAGCGACATGATGAAGAATACCGGGCTGTTTGCCCTTGTCGGCGCGCTGATCCTCGCCACCGGGTTCCTGCAGAGCTGGAACACCGCGCTGCTGATCCTGAACATGGGGCTGATTTCGGCGATCATGGCGATCGGGGTAAACCTGCAATGGGGGTTCGCCGGGCTGTTCAACATCGGGGTGATGGGCTTTGTCGCGCTCGGCGGGCTGGCGGCCGTGCTGGTGGCCATGCCCCCCACGACCGAGGCATGGGCCGCGGGCGGCATCGGCGTGATCGTCGGGCTGCTGCTGGGCGCCGCAACGGTCGTAGCCGCCGTCCTCGTGGTCAAGCGGATGCCGCCCGGCCCGGTCCGGGTGCTGGTCCTGATCGCAGTGCTGGTGGCCGGTTTCTTCCTCTATCGTGCCGTGTTCGATCCGGCGGTGGCCGCCGTCGAAAAGGTCAACCCGGCCGGCACCGGCTATCTGGGAGGCCTCGGCCTGCCGGTCCTGATCGCCTGGCCGGTCGGCGGGCTGCTGGCGGCAGGCGCCGCCTGGCTGATCGGCAAGACCGCGCTGGGGTTACGGTCCGATTACCTCGCCATCGCCACGCTGGGCATCGCCGAAATCATTATCGCCGTGCTCAAGAACGAAGACTGGCTGGCCCGCGGGGTCAAGAACGTGGTCGGCATCCCGCGGCCCCTGCCCTATGAAATCGACCTGCAATCGGATCCGGCTTTTGTCGAACGCGCCGTCGGCTTTGGGTTGGACCCGGTCACCGCTTCGACGCTTTATGTAAAGCTCGGCTATTCGCTGCTGTTCCTCGCGGTGCTACTCGTTCTGCTGTGGGGCGCGCAGATGGCGCTCAAGAGCCCCTGGGGCCGGATGATGCGCGCGATCCGCGACAACGAGGTCGCCTCCGAGGCGATGGGCAAGGACGTCACCGCGCGGCACCTGCAGATCTTTGTGCTGGGCTCGGCCATCTGCGGCGTGGCGGGCGCGATGATGACCACGCTGGACGGGCAACTGACGCCCGGCACCTACCAGCCGCTGCGATTTACCTTCCTGATATGGGTGATGGTGATCGTCGGGGGATCGGGCAACAATTTCGGCGCTGTGCTGGGCGCGATGCTGATCTGGTTTCTCTGGGTACAGGTGGAACCGATCGGGTTGCTGCTGATGCAACTGATCACCTCGGGCCTGCCCGAAGGAGCCCTCAAGGAACATCTTATCGATTCAGCGGCCCATATGCGCCTGCTGACGATGGGATTGATTCTGTTACTGGTGCTAAGGTTCAGCCCGCGCGGATTGATCCCCGAGAAATAAGCGTGGCGCCGCCCTCAAAAGAGCGGCGCCCGTCCTTTCGGTCCGGTCAGCCCCCTGTCGGCGGCGTATACTTGGACGCGGCGGTTTGCGCCGCCTTCATCGCCTCCATCGCCTCGGCCGCAGTCATGAGCTTGGTAGTCGAACCGCCGGAGAACGCCCCCGATGCGCCAACGACCAGTGACCCGGCCGCCATGGCTGCGTCATTCGGCGCCTCGATGATCGCGACCACGTCGTCGCTGCCCATACAAAAGAACAGCGAATGCAGCGTGCCTCCCACCGCCTCGATCATGGGGCGTGCCGCCGCTTCGCGGTCTTGCGGGTTTTCAATCATGGATTTCAGTGCGTGGGGCGCGTAGCGCGCCTGGAACATATAGAACGGCATGATTCAAACTTCCTTTGCTATGCAGGGGAAGACATGCGGCCCGCCGCAGCCCTACGCGACAAAGGTCTGAACCAAATGGGTTATGCGCGTGAGTTGCCCGGATCGTTGGGCAAGGCGACGGCGGTACCGCCCTTCCGGTCCCGGCGTCCCCCCGTCGCACCGGGACGCCTCATCATAGCACGAAATCAGCGCCCCTTGAACAAACCGCCCAGGATACCCCGCACGATGCGCCGCCCGGTGGTGCCTTTCAGTTCCTTGATCACCGCCTCGGTCATGGCCGAGCCGAAGGTGTCGCGGGGGCGTATGGATCGGGCAGTCGAGCGTCCCACGCGCGAGGCCGAATAGCGCCGCGCCGCGTTGAATTCGCGAAATACCGGCTCCAGATCCTCGGCCTTTTCTTCGGAGGTCGCTGCTTCCTGCGCCGCCGCCTCGGCACGGCGCGCCAAAATCTCTTGGGCCGACTCGCGATCCACCGCTGTATCGTATTTCCCGGCCATGTCCGAGCGGGCGACGATCGCGGCGCGTTCAGCGGCTGTGACCGGCCCCACCTGCGACGAGGGCGGCCGGATCAGCGTGCGTTCGACCATTCCCGGAACACCCTTGTCCTGCAGCATCGAGG
>CAYGNB010000155.1:0-2858 GCA_964351135.1 uncultured Rhodobacterales bacterium
TTGTCTTCGCTGAGGCAGGACAGGCGCGAGCAGCTCAGCACCAGTTCATCGCCATTGCCGAAATCGAAGACCACATCGCGGCCGACCTGGGTGGCATGATCCAGCGCATCCGCTGCCGTTTCAATACCATCGACATCGAGTTGCAGCCGGTCTTCCGGACCGAAGGAGAACAGCCCGCCATGGCCCCCGCCGAAATCGACGTCACGGCCGTGCTGCGAGGCCCGGACCAGCGCATCCACCGCATTCAGGATGCCGCTGACATTCAGCCCCGGCCAGCCCGACCCGAAGGAGAAGCCGCCCGCGTCGAAGTCGGTGACGGTGTCGCTGCCATCGCCAGTCTGGAAGACGAAAGTGTCGCGCCCCCATCCGCCGGTCAGCAGGTCGCTCCCCTCACCGCCGGCAAGCACGTCGTCGCCAAAACCGCCGTCGAGCCGGTCGTTGCCGCCGCGCCCGTCCAGAAGGTTGTCGGCCGTGTCGCCGGTCAGGCGGTCGCCATGATCGGAGCCCTCCAGGTTCTCGATGGAGATCAGGCGATCCCCCTGAGCATCGCCGCCTTTGGCGGAGCCGAAGAAGCCGAGTTTCACCCGGACGCCGTCGTCGGACCCGGCATAGCTGGCCGTGTCGGAACCCCGGCCGCCGGACAGAATGTCCCGGCCCTCGCCGCCATTGAGCAGGTCGTCGCCACTACCGCCGGACAGGATGTCGCGCCCGTCGCCGCCATAGAGGCTGTCATCGCCCGACCGCCCGTTCAGCTTGTCCCGGCCCGCGAGACCGCTCAGGGTGTTGTCGCCCCGATCACCGGTCAGGCGGTCGTCAAAGGCCGAACCCTCCAGCGCCTCGATGGATATCAGTTGATCCCCGCGGGCATCGCCACCCGTGCGGCCGGAGTGCAGATCGACCTTCACGCCGCGTCCGGCGGTTGCATAGCTGGCGGTGTCGAAACCTTCGCCACCATCCAGAACGTCGCGACCCTTACCGCCGTCGAGCGTGTCGTTGCCGCCAAGCCCGCGCAGGATGTCGTTGCCACCGAGCCCGAGCAGGACGTCGTCGGCATCGCTGCCGATCAGCAGATCGTCACCCTCGGTGCCCCCCGGCAGTTCCGCATCGACACCGGGAGCGAGATCGTAGATGGCAACGTCGTCAAACCGAATACCTGCCGCGCCCCATGAATAGACGCCCGCCGCACCGGCACCCAGGTCGTGATCTTCCAGCGCCGTGTCAAACACCGTCTGCCCATCGACCCAGACCTGCATTTTGCCGTCGTTGTTTTCGGCCCGCAGATGGAAGCTTTCGCCCGGGGTATAGGTCGTGGTGACGCGACCGATATAGCTCTCATACCCATCAACCACCTTGACCAGCGTGGTCAGGCCGACCCGGGCATCGATTTCGAACTTGTAATAGTTGTCCTCGTCGATCCAGTTCAGCATGACGCCCGCACCGCCCTGGGTGGGCGCGGTGATCTGCGTTTCGATCCCGTAGTTTTCGAGCGCGCGATCACCGTCCCACAGGGCATAGGTCCCCTTGTGCAGCGCATAGACACCATCGCCATGGGGCGACCAGCCGCGCTGCCAGACATCGGCGTTCGACGCACCGTTCCAGGTCAGTTCGCGGCTATAGGCACCGGACTGCTCGACAAGCGCCCCGTCGATCACGTCCCAGTCGGCCCCGCCGCCCAGCTCGGTGGTGTCCACGATGGTCCAGCCGGCGTGATCGCCATCCTCGAACCGATCCGCCGCGATCAGGCGTTCGTCGCTCACCAGATCGACCTTCAACTCGTCGATGCTGGCGCCGCCGTCGAGCGACAGTTCGAAGGTGTTGGTGCCGGTATAGACCTCGGCCTCGGCGACCAGCCCCGTCTTGGTGCCCGAAAGCCCGGTCCATTCGGCCGCTTCCGTGCCACCCGGCAGGTCGGAACCTTCGCCGTTCAGGGTGACGATCTCGCGCCCGTCGCCGTCCCAGTCGATCACCCGCAGGTCCCGGCCCGCATCGGCATCCAGTTCCAGTGCCCGCACCACGACATCGTCGAAATAGGCGCGCGACTGGCTGGAGGTGTAGAGCCCGACGGTCCCCGACCCCAGCGGATTGCTGTCTTCGACCACACCACCGAACAGCAGCTGGTCGTCCATCTCGACGGTGATCCGGCCACCCACGGCGGTCACCTTCACGTCGATCTCGCTGTTGAAGCGGTAGCCGCCGGTCTCTTCCGCCAGCACGGTTTCGACGCCGTCCTGGATCTTCACCAGCTTGCGGATGTTGCTCTGCGCATCGAAGGTCAGCCGATACTGGTTGTCGCCGTCCTCGTGGCGGAAGCTCAGGCCCATCGTGTCATTGTCGAGCGACCGCATGGTGGTCTCGAACGTGATGTCGGCCCAGTCGCCGCCCTGCCAGACAATCAGGTTGTCCGAGCTATCGGAGGCCTCGAACAACGCGCCGCCCTCGCCGCCCGAGGCGACAGCGCCCTTGACAGAGAACGAGGTGCCGTTTTCCAGCCCCACGGTGATCTGTTCGACCGACGCGGTGCCGAAATCGGTTGCATTCAGCGCCCCGTCAAAATTCAGCTGCACCGCCCCCGCTGCCGGTTCCGCACCGAAAGGCCCATCCGCATCCACTCCGCCACGATCGGCGATTGCGGCTGCATCGAGCGCCTCGGGTACGAAGGCAAAGCTGGCAACGTTCACCTTTTGCGTTTCGCCGTTTTCGTCCGAGAAAATCAGGAACCCGTCTTCGCCGATCGCCCAGCGAGAGGTGGAGGCGTCCGAGGTCAGGGTCTGGGTGCCGGCCAGATCGCCGTTGATGAACTTGCGCAGCACATGAGCGCCGTCCTCGACCGAGAAAGTGAAGGCGACGCGGTTCCAGGC